>DAOLFO010000076.1:0-11866 GCA_035326305.1 Chitinophagaceae bacterium | reverse complement strand
ATTTGGCATTATCGGCTTCAAATTCCTTGGTGTACGGGACTACCCCGCCATTGACCCACCCAATATCAGCGTACGTACCTCCTATACCGGTGCCAATGCGGATATTATTGAAACGCAGATCACAGAGCCGCTGGAAAAAGCTATCAATGGCATAGCAGGCATTAAAAACATTACATCCTCCAGCAGCAATGGCTCCAGCAATATCAATGTAGAGTTTAACCTGGGCGTGGATCTTGAAGCCGCAGCTAATGATGTAAGGGATAAAGTATCCGCAGCGCAACGCTCCCTACCCCCTGACCTGGAAGCGCCGCCGGTGGTTTCCAAAGCAGATGCCAGCTCGGATGCCATACTGGCCATGACTGTGCAAAGCAATACCCGTAACCAGCTCCAGATAACGGAATACGCTAACAATGTGCTGGTAGAGCGGCTGCAAACCATACCCGGCGTTAGTGGTACCCAGATATGGGGTGAAAAAAGATATGCCATGCGCATCTGGATAGACCCGGTGCGCCTGACAGCCTACGGCCTTACACCCGGTGATGTACAGGGTGCGCTGAACAGGGAAAACGTAGAGTTGCCTTCTGGAAAAATTACCGGCAACAGCACAGAGCTTATCGTCCGCACGTTTGGAAGGCTCAATACCGAAGAAGAGTTTGCCAATGTCACCATTGCCAATGTAAATGGCGCTGATATAAAAATCAAAGACATCGGCAGTGTGGTGCTGGGCCCGGAAAATGAAGAAACCGTACTGAAGGAAAGCCAGGTACCTATGATCGCACTGGCCATTGTACCACAGCCCGGCTCTAACTATGTGGCCATCTCCGATGAGTTTTACAAGCGCCTCGAAGATATACGCAAAGATGTGCCCGAAGATATCAGCCTCAATATTGCGCTTGATCAGACTACTTTTATCAAGCGCTCCATACTTGAAGTAGAAGAAACGCTGATCATTGCCATTGTGCTGGTGGTATTGATCATCTACCTGTTCTTCCGCGACTGGCTGATTGCCCTGCGCCCCCTTATTGATATACCGGTATCGCTGATCGGGGCCTTCTTTATTATGTACCTGATGGGATTTACCATCAATGTGCTTTCCCTGCTCGCCATTGTACTAGCCACCGGCCTGGTAGTGGACGATGGCATTGTGGTAACAGAAAACATTTATAAAAAAATGGAACGCGGCATGGGCAAGTGGCAGGCCGCCGTGGAAGGGTCAAAAGAAATTTACTTCGCCGTTATCGCCACTTCTATCACCCTTGCCGTAGTATTTCTACCCATTGTATTCATGCAGGGCTTTACAGGCAGCCTGTTTCGTGAATTTGGCATCGTGGTAGCAGGCGCCGTGCTGATCTCCGCTTTTGTATCACTCACCTTAACGCCGGTGCTGAACGTGAAAATGGCGAAAAAAAATGTGCACCAGCACTCCTGGTTTTACCGCAAAACAGAACCTTTTTTCAGGGGTATGGAAAACGGCTACCAGCGGGCGCTTTCTGCCTTCATGAAAGTAAGATGGCTCTCGTTTATTCTCATAGCCGCCTGCGTCGGCTTAATAGTACTAATCGGTGGCAACCTGCAGTCAGAGCTGGCGCCTATGGAAGACCGCAGCCAGTTCCGCCTGCAATTGAGCGCACCGGAAGGCACTTCTTTTGATGCTATGGACAAATTTGTGGACAGGCTCACAGGTTTTATGATAGACTCTGTTCCTGAAAAAGAGATCGTGCTATCCGTCACTTCACCCGGTTTTTCCGGGTCAGGCAATGCCAATACCGGTTTTGTAAGAGTACGGCTGGTGGATCCCAAAGACAGGGACCGCTCACAGGAAGAAATTGTGAATATGGTAAACCGTAACCTCCCTGGGTTTAACGAAGGCCGGGCATTTGCCATACAGGAGCAAACCATACAGGTAAACCGCCGCGGCGGGCAGCCGGTGTCCTTTGTGATTCAGAATAATAATTTTGAAAAGCTTACGCAAATCATTCCAGAATTTCTGGAAGAAGCCAATAAAAGCAATGTGCTGCAGCAGGTGGATGTGGATTTGAAATTTAATAAGCCGGAGCTGCGTGTGGTCATTGACCGGCTTAAAGCAGCGGAGCTGGGCGTAGGCGTAAGCGATATTTCGCAAACCCTGCAGCTCGCTTACAGCAACCGCCGGCTCGGTTATTTTACTAAAGATGGTAAGCAATACCAGGTGATGGGGCAGGTAGACCGCAGCAACCGTGACGATCCTGATGATCTGAAAGCCCTTTTTGTGCGCAATAACCGCGGAGAAATGATCAGCATGGACAACCTGGTAAAAGTGGAAGAGGCAAATACACCACCTACCATTTATCACTTCAACCGTTATAAATCCGCTACTATATCAGCAGGCCTGCAGCCCGGCAAAACAATAGGTGATGGCATTGATGAAATGGAACGCATTGCCGGCCAGTTGCTCGATGAAACATTTGCTACTTCGCTCACCGGATCTTCCCGCGACTTTGCAGAAAGCAGCAGCAATACCAGCTTTGCGTTCCTGCTGGCACTCGGACTTATTTTCCTGATACTGGCTGCCCAGTTTGAGAGTTTTATTGATCCGTTTATCATCATGGTCACGGTACCGCTGGCCATTGCAGGCGCCGTATTGTCACTATGGATATTCGGGCATACGCTTAATATTTTTTCACAGATAGGTATGATCATGCTGATAGGGCTGGTAACGAAGAATGGTATCCTGATAGTGGAATTTGCCAACCAGAACCGTATGAAGGGAATGGGCAAAATGGAAGCAGCAGTGTATTCGGCAACGCAACGCTTACGCCCCATCCTGATGACAAGCCTCGCCATGGCGCTTGGTGCGCTTCCTATAGCCATGTCGCTCGGTGCTGCCGCCACCAGCCGCATACCGCTGGGCGTAGTGATTGTAGGCGGCATCATTTTTTCACTGGTGCTCACGCTGTTTGTGCTTCCGGCTATGTATTCTTATATGTCAGGTAAAAAGAAAAAAAGTGAAATGGATAAGCTGTATCCGCTGAAAGAAACAGCAGCGGAGCCGGTACCGCAGGAAGAGCCGGCATTTCATCCCTGACCAGCATAAGGCCGGCTCTATATGAAAGACACCTTCTAACTTTTGACAACATGTATAAGAAATTTTTCAAGCTTTCTGTTTTGCTGATCTTATCCACCGCTGCCCATTCCCGGCAACGGATGCTGACACTGGAAGAAGCTATCGCCACCACTCTGCAAAACAATTATGATATCCGGCTTTCCCGAAACGATTCTATGGTAGCCGCATTAGACTACAGCTACCGCAATGCGGCATTCCTGCCCGCACTGAATGCCAGCGCCGGCACCACCTGGAACAGGAACAACCAGCGGCAGACCCTGGCCGACGGATCAAAAAGGGAACAGGATGGCATTCGCTCACACAATACTGCTGCTGCCATGAACCTGACCTGGACTTTATTTGACGGGTTAAGAATGTTTGCCACCCGCGATAAAGCCGCTGAGCTGCTTGCATTAGGCTCGCTTAACATTAAAAACCAGATCACCATTACCGTGGCGCAGGTGATCACCACATACTACGATATTGTACGGCAGAAGCAACAGCTCAAAGCAGTAGAGGAACAAATTTCCCTGAATGAAGAACGGGTAAGGCTGGCACAATATAAGCTCGACATCGGCACCGGCGCCAAGCCGGATCTGCTGCAAAGCAAAGTGGACCTGAATGCACAAAAGGCGCTCAGGCTTTCCCAGCTCACACTCATTGAGCAGCTAAAAGAACAGCTCAACCAGGTCATGAATACGGCCACCGGCACTTCTTTTGAAGTAAGCGACTCCATACCGCTTAATACAGAACTGTCGCTGGGAGATATACAACAGGAAATAGAGCAAACCAATCCCGGATTGCTAATGGCGCAAAAGAATATAGGCATAGCTGAGCTGACACTCAAAGAAAGAAAGGCAGACCTGCTGCCAACTCTCTCTTTCAACAGCGCCTATAATTTTAGCCGGACAGATAACAAAACGGTCATTAATCCTTTCTCTCCTCTATTCAACCAGTCGCGGGGACTGAACTATGGCTTTACTGCCACTATTCCCATCTTTAACCGGTTTAATGCCAGGCGGCTGATGAAGCAGGCAAAGCTGGATATACAGTACCAGCAATATTTTTATGAAAACCAGCGCTCCCTGCTCACCCTCGCTGTTATAAATGCTTATAAAACCTACGGGCTGCAAAAGCAGGCGCTGGCGCTTGAAGAAGAAAATATTTTGCTCGCCCGCGAAAATGTGGATATTGTTTTTCAAACCTATAAGCTGGGAGCAGCCACGCTGGTACAGCTCCGGGAGGCACAAAGCAGCCTGGAGGCTGCCAACAACCGGCTTATTGCATCACGTTATGCCCTTAAAGTAGCTGAGACAGAGCTGCTGAGGCTGAAGGGGAATATAGTTCAATAATAGACAGTTCTGATTTTTTAAGCTTTGAGTTTGTAGTTTTGTGGAAACACCATTCATAGCTACGGTTCTAAAATTTGAAGATATTCTTATTTGGAAAAATATTTTAACCCCTCCGGCAAGATGGCTAATAAAAACAGCAGCAGGCAGCAACTCAAAACTAAAAACCCAAAACAACAAACTCCCCTTGTCGGCATCATCATGGGCAGCGACAGCGATCTCCCTGTGATACAGCCCGCAGCCGATATGCTGAAGCAGTTTGATATTCCTTTTGAGTTGACCATCATATCGGCGCACCGTACACCCATACGCATGATGCAGTATGCGCAGAGCGCCGCTGAAAGAGGTATCAAAGTGATAATAGCCGGTGCCGGTGGCGCGGCCCACCTGCCGGGCATGGTAGCCTCCCTTACTCCCCTCCCCGTTATCGGTGTACCGGTAAAATCTTCCAACTCGATTGACGGCTGGGATTCCGTATTATCTATCCTGCAAATGCCCAATGGTATCCCCGTCGCAACAGTAGCATTAAACGCTGCAAAAAATGCGGGAATACTGGCAGCCTCCATTATTGGCGCAGCAAATGCTGAAGTACTCAACAAAGTAGCTGCTTATAAAAAGTCATTGCAGCAGGAAGTGCTCGCCAAAGCAGATAAATTAAAATCTGCAGGCTGGCAAAATGATTTTGATAAAACCTGATGAATAGAATTGTTTATAGCTCAGCTGTATCGTTTATTTTTCTGCTGACCCCGCTTTGGCTGCCGGCCCAGCCTGACTCACTCTCTGTGCGGTATACAGGAGAAGAAAAAAAGATAACTCACCTGTTGGGCAAAACCTCTTTATCGTTGTCAATAACGCAGTATGGTTCCCGCCGTGACCTGGTATTTATAAACTTACATGATGATGAATTCACTTCTGTAGAGGCAGCCAGGCAGATTTTACAGCAGCAGGGAGGCGTCTTGATTAAAATTCATAATAAGGGCGAACGAAGAATCACCTTTCATCACGGAGGCAGAAAGTATATGTTTGATCCCAACCGTATCTTTTCCCGCACGGGTATTCTTCAAACGTTGAAAAGACATAGCCGCATCAGCAGGTCTGCGACAGAACAGATCAGGAAGTTATCGCAACGTCTGCTGGCCCTCATACCGCGGGAGGCCAGATACGTCATTGCGCTGCATAATAATACGGATGGTGAACCGCTATCCATACTGAATTACCAGGCCGGTAACAGCTTATCGGTAAATGCCCGTGAAGTTTGCCACACCCCTTCTCAGGATCCGGATGATTTTTTTCTTACCACCAGCGGGCAGGTACACCAGCATTTTTGTGAGGCCGGATACAACAGTGTATGGCAACACCACCAGAAGGCTGAAGAGGACGGTTCGCTTAGTATTTACTACCGGAATCATAAAAGAATTGTATATATCAATTGCGAAACAGAACATGGTAAAACCGGACAATATTTCAATATGCTGCAGATCCTGCTTGAAGTAATCCCGTCTCCGGCTATGTCAGAAAAAATACACTGAACTATTTTATTGCGGTATGGAAAAATCCGGGTGCTGCATCTGAACAGATCAGTATGCGCATCTTACACAGTACAAGTATCGGAATTCTTTCCATCATAATCCTTTCCTGCCAGCCAGCACCTGTGAAACAGGAGAAAAAGCAGGTAGCCGTAACAGCACCTGTGACAGTGAAAGAAAATTATGATGAGCTTAAGGCCCGTATACTGGCTACAAAGATTCGGTTGCTAAAAGAAAAAAAATCAGATTCCGATCAAAGCAATGTGAAACTAAATGACTCCATTACTAATTTCTGGATAAAAATGATCGGCATAGATCTGTATGCCTTCTGGAAGGGAACTCCATGGGATTTTAATGGCACCTCATCAACTCCGGGTAAAGGAACCATAGCATGCGGCTACTTTGTAACTACGCTTCTGCGGGATATCGGATTATCCATCAATAGAAAACAGCTATCCGTACTGCCTTCATCAGAAATGATGAAGAAACTGTGTCCCCGCCAGCGTATTACCAAATTAAATGAAGCAACTACAAACTGGCTGGAGAAGCTGAAAGATGAAGGCAAGGGCGTCTATATCATCGGGCTTGACTACCATACCGGATTTATTGTAAATGATGGATTAGAAATATGGTTTATCCATGCTAATTATTTCGGAAGACAAGGTGTTATAAAAGAAAAAGCAGCATACTCCCGTGCATTGATTTCTTCCAATACAAAATGGATAATATCGCTTACAAATGATCAGCATTTGATACAGCGCTGGCTGGAACATAATCCTTACTGACAAACAATCTGTTTCCTGATAAAAAATGATTAGTTTAGAACTCCCGTTTAAACACGGCAGTTTAGCTGCATCAAAAGAAGGATACTTGGGTAAAACGCTCCTGCATATTTTATTCCTTTTGCTATTTCAGGCTACAGAAGCGCAGAAAGCATTGCAGCCGCTGCGCCATCTTTCTGCTGCGGATGGATTAGCAGGATTGCCGGTTAAATATATTTATCAGGATAGCCGCGGGCTGATTTGGCTATGCACCGTAAATGGTCTCCAACGTTTTGACGGAAAAAATTTTACCACACTGACTTTTGATCCCCGGCTCCCGCAAACATCTCTTCCATCTGGTATTTTGAATTACGGTATAACAGAAGACCCGCAGGGAAACATCTGGGCAACTACAGAACATGAGGGGCCGGTAAAATATGATACCCGTACCGGTTATGTTACGGCTTTCAACCATTCTGTTTCATCAAGAGAGCAATTGCGCAGCCATGCCATCCATTGCACCAGAAAAGGTGACATTTATATAAGCACCATTACAGGGCTGATGCAGATAGCCGGAAAAAAAATGATCCCGGTACCACTGCCGGCTGCACTGACCGCGGAAAATCAAAATTTCCGAAGCCTGATGGAAGACAGGCAGGGTAATCTTTGGATTGCCAGCACAAAAGGCTTTTTGCGGTATAATCCCGATAAAACATGGCAGGCAACGTCTTCTCCTTCTGAACCATTAAAAATTTTTCATAACCGCTACAACATCGCCTCAGCGGTAAAAGATGCCGACGACAATATCTGGTACAGCAGCTGGGAGATGCAGCAACCGGAGCAACGGTTTTTGTACCGGTACAGCACCATGAGGAATATATTGGATAGTACCAGATTGCCTGTACTGGCAGGCGATGAACACAATAATATTCCGCTCGCAATGACGGCAGATAAAAAGGGGAATATCTGGCTGGCAACTATTAGCGGGCATATTTTGGTTTATAATAACAGCCTGCAGTTAATTGCAGACTATAGTCATATTCTTTTCAATGAAAGAAATATAAAACCCGAAGTGCTGTCTGCTCTTTTTTGCGACAGAAACGGAAATATCTGGATTGCTTCTAATGAGGGAGTGTATATTACTCCGGCTGAGGCAGCTCCGGGTTTAACCAGCATTCCGCTATCCGCATCTGGGTTTACCCTACAGCTAAATAATACCGGACTGGTCGGTACTCCTTCCGGCAACCTGTTTGTTAATAATAAACCTAATGGACTGCTCCTTTGGGATCAGGCAACAGAAAAACTGCAACAGCTACCACAAACCGTAATACAAAGCAAATGGAAGAACTACCTGAATATATTGGCTGCAGACAGTACAGGCCTGTATGTCAATCCCTGGTTTACGGATGCTGTTCTGTATTTTAATGAGCGGAAAAAAAAATTCACCGCCTTTCTGCCTGCAGGAAAACTACAGGATATGAATATACTGCTGCTGCCGGTAAGCACAGGTATACTCATTAGCGGTAAAAACGCTGTTTATCATTATGCCCGGAATGGAATGCTGCTGGATAGTTTTCGTATAGGGGAATCGCACACCATTATTTGCGACTGGAAAGTTAAAACAGACAGTACAGTATGGATGATAGACACCGGTGCTTCGATATACGAAGTGAATACCCAATCCGGAAAAACAGAAAAAAAATACAGCCTGCCGCTGCGAGGGGAAGGATACAGTCTTGCATTTTTTGGCAATTACTTATTAACCGGCACCCGCTATGAAGGTGTCAGAATAATCGACAGTACAGGTCAGCCGGTTGCTTCTTTTACATCCCGTGACGGACTTTTATCGAATAACATCCGCAAACTTTTTAACGGCAGAGACGGAAAATTATGGATAGAAACAGCGAATGGGTTTAATTACATAACACAATCCGGCAAATGGGAGATCAATACCCTGCCAGCGCTGGATAAACGTTTTAACCCCTTTAGCGCTGCCGTATACGATGGGGCACATGGCTTTTATTTTCTGTACCGGGACAATATCACACACACTCCCTTCCTGTCCTTCCATCGCTCTGACCCGGATCCTTTTCTTTTTACAGATATTAGAGCAGGCACCGAAGTGTATATGCCGGATAGCGCATCAGCCCTTGCAATAGCATGGAATAAAATGCCGCTGTCCTTTTCCTTTGCTGCGCTTGACTATGCCATGGCTGCCAATCTGCAGTACCGGTACCGGCTTCGTCCGTTAGATACGGAATGGATACCTGCTGGTAATAATAATCAAATAATACTATCAGCTCTCAGGTCGGGCAGGTATACACTGGAAGTGCAGTACCGGCAGCCTAACAGCAGCTGGCAGGAAGATAAAACGCTGTACTTGCGTCTGCGCATTACTCCTCCCTTCTGGCAGCAAACCTGGTTTATCCTGCTGATGGCCGCTGGAGTAATAGCCGGTGTTTGGTTCTGGTATAAAAAGCATCAGCAGGCCAAAAAGAAAATAGAAACCCTGCGCTGGCAATTGTCACGGGATCTGCATGATGATATTGGTGCTACACTAAGCAGCATCAGCGTATATAGCGCTGTACTGGAAAACCGCATTACGGATGACCGCAACAGGCATATTGTAGAAGAAATAAAAGAGAAAGCAACCAGTACCATTCAGAATATGTCAGATATTATTTGGGCCATACAGCCCGGCACTGATCAGCTCAGTGATTTTGTACAGCGGTTTCAGACATACGCCATGCCCCTCCTCGAAAGTAAAAACATACGCTTTTTGCAAAAAGGTAATACCGCTGATACCACACTCAGATTATCCATCCTGCAGCGGAGAAACCTGTTTCTGGTGTGCAAAGAAGCATTAAACAACTGTATCAAATATGCAGCCGCCTCATCTTTTTCTATGGAGATAATGCAGTCTAAAAATGAACTGCGGATGGTCCTTGCAGATGATGGTGTTGGCTTTGACGAAGGAGTGTTAACCCGTAAAAACGGAATACTGAATATGCAGCACCGCATTGGCGAACTGCAGGGTACCATATTCCTAAAAACGGCCCCCGGTCGTGGTTGCAGCATTGATATAGCTGTTCCGCTGCCGTGACCTGCATAATGATGCAGGATATATAGTCCGGAGCTTATTAAATAGGTACATTGCATGTATGCTTGAAAGGCAGCCTATACCTGTTGCGATTTTTGAAAATAACGAGGCCTACCGGGCCAGCCTCGAATTGTATTTTCTCGAATTTCCCGGAATAGAAGTCGCAGGCAGCTATGCAGACGCAGTGAATGCGGCACAGAAAGTAATACAGGCAGATGCCAGCCTCGTGTTAATGGATATTGATATGCCCGGCATAAATGGCATACAAGCAACAGCCGCTATTAAAGAAGCCTGTACCGCTGTCATCGTCCTTATTTTGACAGTGTTTGAGGATAATGACCGCATATTTGATGCCATCCGTGCCGGAGCAGACGGTTACCTGCTGAAAAGCACACCTCCCCATGAAATTGTAAAAGCCGTACAGGATGCGATAGCAGGCGGCTCCCCTATGACTCCCGCAGTGGCCAGAAAAGTGCTCCGCTTTTTCTACAGCGGAAGTATAAAAGAGAAACCATCCGGCCCTGCCAGCCATCTTACAGAAAAGGAAAAAGAAGTACTTGGTCTTCTGGTAGAAGGCAATAGCTATAAAATGATTGGAGAGAACTTACAGATCAGCGTGGATACAGTGCGCTTCCATATACGAAATATCTATGCCAAACTGCATGTTAACAGTGCCACAGAAGCAGTAGCCTTAGCTATCCGGAAAAAAATGATCTGATACCACTTTCCGGTACCTGCATTATCATGTGTTTTTGACCTCGACAGATTCTGCCACTTTTACATTTGTAAATGGAGGGCTTATCCACTTAATCATTAATCATGAATCTGTCCTTTTCAAAACCAGTTGTTATTATTACAGTAATACTATGTACAATGGCAGCCTGTGGCAACGGATCTTCTGCTGTACCCACCCAGGAAGCAGATGCAGTTAGCACTCCGCCGGCAGCAGCAACAATCGCCTCAACGGCACCACTTGAAACCAGCACTGCCCCCGCAACCATAGATTGCGCAGCACTGCTCAGCACTGCGCTCATCGAGGAGCAATGCGGACTTACAGACATCACTGAGCGCATTACTGCCGTAGAAAGAAAAGGTGCCAACTGCAACCGGGTATACCGGAAAGGAAAAGGTTGGGGCGATGAGCTGATTTTTATACTCACCGTCTCCTCCGGCACGGCCAGCCTCAATTATATGAAACGGGAATATGCCGGTAATGGAATAGAAAACCTCACGGGTATTGGCGATGAAGCCATTTCTCTCAATTTCAAAGACAAACTTTCCGGAAGGCAACAGCACCAGGTGATATTCCGGAAGAATAACTACCTCATAGAGTTGAAAACGACAGAAAGCACCAGCAGCAAAACACCCTGCCCCTGTTATGATTTTGACAAGCTTAAAAAACTGGCAGCCCGGATAGCTGCAAAAATATAACCTGACATGAACCGTGCCCCGGCCATACTGCTGTTATTCTTTACTATCGCCTGCAACAGCAGCGAAGCAGACCGTACAGAAGAAACAGAGAAAAAAGAAGAACCAGTGGCAACTGTGGTACAAACTTCTGCTTCTGCTCCTGCCATGACAGATACGCTGAAGGAAAACAGTCCCTATATTACGCCGGCAGAAGATACCCGATTGTATTTTGATGCGCAGAAAAGTTTTGACACCAGGGGAAGAGCTGCTATTGAAAAAATGTACCGGCAAACTATTCCTGATGCAGGAGCATTGTATCAACTGCTGAGGGGGAAAATGATTGCCCAGCGGCAGAAAGCAGGTTTTATCGTATCGCAGCCGCATGTACCGGCAGCATGGGCACAGCCCTGTCAGACCAGCTATGAAACAGCAGAAGCAGAAATAGTATACCGGTATGGAGATATGGATAATCTCGGATATGGGTGGCCCAAAACATTTGATCCGTTTTCCGGCAACAGCACTCCCCGGCACAGCTATCCCTTCTATCTGGAAATAAGCGATCCGCCGGGCACTGATCGGATAATGGTCGTATCAGGCTACACCTACAGCAAGCAAACATTTGCAAAAGGGAATGAAGC
>DAOLFO010000075.1:0-11908 GCA_035326305.1 Chitinophagaceae bacterium | reverse complement strand
GAACCGTCATATCCTGCTGTGCTTCTTTTTCACTACGGAAAAATTTCAGCGCTTTCCCATGCATATACGTAAAGGCACCGGGAAACGGGGAGAGGCCCCTCACCAGGTTATGCACTTCTGCTACTGTTTTTGTAAAATCAATACGGCAGGTTTCAGTAAAAATTTTTGGCGCATGTTTCAGGCCGGTATTGCCTGCGGGCTGCGGCTTTTCCTGCAGGGTACCATTTGCCAATCCTTCCACTGTTTTTACCAGCAGCCCCGCTCCGGCTTCTTTCATGCGGTCATGTACTTCTCCGGCTGTTTCATTTTCGCCAATGGGCAGTGATTCCTGCAGCAGGATATTGCCGGTATCTATTTCATGCTGCAGCCTGAAGGTCGTTACGCCGGTTTCTTTTTCTCCATTGATCACGGCCCAGTTGATAGGGGCAGCCCCGCGGTATTGCGGCAGCAGGCTGCCATGCAGGTTAACGGATCCAAGCCGGGGCATACTCCATACTATTTCCGGCAGCATACGAAATGCAACCACCACCTGCAAATCTGCCTGCAGGTTTTGAAGTGCGGCTATAAAATCAGGGCTCTTCAGTTTTTCCGGCTGTAATACCTGTAACCCTTTTTCGAGCGCATATTTTTTTACGGCGCTTTGCTGCATCTGCATGCCCCTGCCCGCCGGCTTATCCGGGGCGGTGACAACGGCTGCAATATCATATCCCGCACGATATAGTGCATCTAAAGAGGCTACGGCAAACTCCGGCGTGCCCATAAAAATGATGCGAAAAGAGGCCTGGCCAAAATGAAATGTATTTGGCTGATTTTCTTTATGCGGAAACTGGAACTGGATCATGGCGCAAAGATAATGGATGCCCGTACTAAACACAGGGCAACTGTCTTTGGATCAATGACTGGTATGGTCTTTGAAAAAAGAAATTGCCCGGAACGGGAAAAAAGCTAAATTTGTTGTTTAAACATCGTTTTTAAAACTGAAATCAATGAAGAAAATATTTTTTATCCTGCTGGCAGGATCTATAACTATGACAGCCTGTGTAAGTAACCCTGATGGCGACAAGGCAGAAACCGGCGATGCTGCCACTCCGGCAAGCGGCGGTGATGTAAAGCTGGAGGTGGATACAGCAGCTTCTTCGCTGGCATGGGCCGGGCGAAAAGTAAGTGGCGCTCACAATGGTACAGTGAAAATCCAGGGTGGTGAGCTGTCATTTGCCGCAGGCAAGCTGGCCGGTGGCAATTTTGTAATTGACATGCAGACCATCACTAACCTGGACCTGACAGATGCGGAATATAAAGCCAAGCTGGAAGGTCACCTGAAAGCAGATGATTTTTTTGCTGCCGACAAATATCCCACCAGCAAATTTGAGATTACCAGTGTGGCGGACAATGGAAATAACCAGGTGACCATTTCGGGCAACCTGGCTATTCGTGATTCTATTAAGAATATCACTTTCCCGGCTACGATCACAGAGAACACAGCCGATAAGTTTGCTGCCAATGCAGACTTTAACATTAAGCGTCAGGACTGGGGTGTGAAATATACAGGTATGAAAGATGACCTGATAAGCGATGAAATAAATTTCAAAATAAGCCTGGTGGCAGCTAAGAAATAAGCTACGTATAATTGGTGATAAAGAACAGCTTTTCCCGGCAAGGGGGAAGCTGTTTTATTTCTGCTTCATTACAGGTGTAACTGCTAAGGCGTTCTGCATTTGACCCGGTAACGGCTATGCTGCCGGTGGTCCGGTATCCTTAATCCATGACCAGTTTCCATTGACCATTCGTTTTTTTCCAGACGGAGTTGTAAAGCCCTCTTTGCGTTTTTTCATGGCCGGAGCTATCCGTGCGCACAGATTGATACCAGCCATAAGTATACCCTAAATCGCCGGAGGCAGCTACATCTACTCTCTCAGACTGCCAGGTGATTACCGAAGGCGGTTTTTGACCATCCGGGTATTTGCTCACCTGCTCTTTTATAAAATCAATCCCATTCAAAACGGTATCTCCGCTGGAAAACAGGACAATATCTGCTGCTGCAAAATCAAGCATAGCATGGTAAAACCCTTTTTTCTGCGAGGAATCGGAAAACGCCTGCTCTGTTGCAGCCAATTCGGCTTTCAGATCTTCTATGTTGGCGGCCTTATCAGCATGTGTACAGGCGAGCAGAAGGGTAAGCGGGAAAGCGAATATGTATTTCATCATTTTCAATAATTAGTTACTGGCAAATATTGTATACCCGGCATTTTTGAAATTGTATGAATGCGAAATAAAGTGCGTATCATTCCTGCCTGCGGCTACTTTCCGGTTTCGTAAATAAAATTCATTACCGGGTCACGGTTATTTCTGTAATCATCCGGTGCAGGTTCAATCAGAATATGCGGAGCTATCCAGGGCCTCTTATCTAATGAGTTATTCGCCCCGCCCTGGTGATAGCGGTTGGAAATGATAAGATACAGGCGGCTGTAAGGTAATTGCAATACGTTGGACTCTCCAATATAATTCGGGCTGCTGCCTGCAGGCTCACCGATAAGGGTAGTGTTTGTCCGGTATTCAAGATCATTGACGAGGTTGATAGCTGCGGAATACGTATTGCGGCCGATGACGGTGAAAAAATGGTTGCCTGTATTGAGCGCCGGCCTTTTCAGGATATGGTTAATAAGGTAAGGGTTGAGGTTGGAATTCCCCCCGCCACAATCCCGCACGTCAAGGACGAGCCGCTGCAGCGATAAATTATCAATCAGCGCAAATACGGAATCTGTAAATGCAGAAAAGCGGAGCTTGTCCTGGTTGGCAATGTATTTTATTTTCAGGTACATCAGCTTATTTGTTGTGTCTGCTATGAAATAAAAATCATCATCCGGCTGCTGTAAATAAAGCGGTGTTTTTGCCGTAGCTGCATGATTCATAGCCACCCATTCTTCTTTCGGGATGCTTTCTGTTTCTTTCTGGGTACCTGTTTTTATTTTAATAATCTTTGTTTTGCCTGGACCGGTTTCTATGGTAACAGGGATTTCGTTAGTGGTTACCTCTGCCCCCATTTCTTTCAGCAGCTCTGCTGTTACCAAAAAACGCATGCTGATTTTTTTATGATGAAAATCATTTTCGTGGCCGGCATACCGGTATGACTTTTCAAATAATTCCCCGATGGCCGCACCGCCGATAGCTGTTACTTTTTTGCCCACGTATTCTTTGTATTCCCGTGTTGCGCTGATGATGTAAATGCCGTCAGTAAAATGATACAGCGTTACAGGTATTGTATGAAAAGCATCATTAGCTTCTTTGGGCGGAATGATTTTTGTGTGCCCTTCACCTGCCAGCGCTGCATACTGCATTAAGGCGGCAATAATTTTGGCATTGCTCCACCGGGATATGCCGTTTCTTATTTCCTTTGCCAGTTTGTCCCATATTGCAGGGGTATGCCGGTTGTATAAATTAAAGTGCAGCAGCTTCAGTTTTTCATCAAGAAAATTAAAATCGGCCTGCCATTGCTCAGTCCGGGTGGCATTTGCAGGAAGTGTTTTGCCCAATATCTTCAGAAACTCCGGGTGTGCCTTTATCAGCTCAAGGTTCTTATCATTTTCCAGTCGCTGGTAGTCAGGCCACCTGCTGGCAACAGATTTTTTCACTGCTGCAATAGTATTGGCAGTATCATTCATTTTGGCATAGCTGGTGGCAATTTGATACCAGTAAATGTCAGGCCAGGGCCCTGTTTTAACGGCTTCTTCAAATGCCTTAACAGATTCGGGGTATCTGCCTGCATTTTGCAGGGCAAATGCCAGGCGGACGGTGTATTGCGGGTCGTAAGGGTTTTGGCTCTTTAATAGGGTAAAAAGCCGGATCGCTTCATCCCAGTTTCTTTGTGAATTTGCTTCGTATGCCGCTTCAATATCCCTGACAGACTGTGCCCGCAGGCATACTGCCGGGATATGCAGGCACAGGAGCAACAGTAAAAAATACCAGGTGCGCATAAGAAATAAAATATAGTTAGGGGTTTTGATTATTGTTCCATTCCGGGTCTCTCATATTCCACATATCCATTTTCATTTTCCAGTCGCCTGCTTTGTCTTTTTCCCATACGATATAGTATTTCGCTGATAAAACAGGCCCGGCATCTTCGCCTTCTTTCTGTGATTGTGTAAAGAAGTACCCGTAATCATGCGCTTCATTGCCCATTACAAAAATGGTATCCGGCTCAATCCTGTGTATTAGCAGCCTGTACGTCTTTGGCAGGCCACTCCAAAAATCGAATATGGCTTTTCTGCCCTTAATGGCATCACGCCCCGGCGGCATGATTACCGCATCTTCTGCATATGCATTGGCTATGGCTTCAAAATCGGAACGGATATAATCCGAAGAAAATCTTCCGGAAAGCTGCCTGATAGCTGCTGCAGCGTTGTCTTCGGAAGACGGTGCTCCGCAGCCAATGACTGCAGCAAGCAGAAAAATTTTTATAAATATTTTCATAGCGCTGACTGTATTAATCCCTGGTAAGTGTGTTTTGGTTAAACAGGCTCCACGTACCGTCTTTTTTCAAAATATAATCAGTAACCTGCACATCATTGTTGCGGATAAGCTGGTAGGTGGTTTTTCCCTGCTGGGTTTCCGGTGTACCCCAGCGTGAGGTGAGCATAGTGGCATCGCTGCTGGCTGTGATAGGGTGCATGCTTCCCTGCGAATCAAACCAGGTGGCGGTAAATGTATTGGCTGTTACCTGCTTATAATAAGCTGTGCCCTCAAACACTGTTTGGTTACCATCTTTGCCCGTCATCACCATACTATATTTCAGGCGGTAAAATTTTTCCTGCAGTACAGGCGCCCAGCTCATGGTGATGGTGGCGGGCATGCCAAAGGCAGTACCGTTCGCTTTCCAGTTTCCTTTGAGTTTGCCGGGTATGTCGCCGGTATCTTCCTGGGAAAACGAATAGCAGGAAAGCAAAAGTAAAAATGGCAGCAGCCGTATTTTTTTCATTGTACCTGTATTTAATTTATCCTTGTGAGGAGCTCTGTTTGCATTAAATGCCATGTGCTGTTTTCAAATGTATAGAATGTCGCTTTGAAAGTATTGCTGTCCAGCTTTTCTATTTCTTCTTTCAGCAGTGTTTTTTTCCCGGCGAATACTGTGTTCCTGTCCAGGTAAGCCTGTTGCCATTCCAGCCGGATGTTTTGAGGATAAAATAATCGCCGTTTCCGGTAGCGACCATTCTCTTGTATACATGGGCAGCAGGATGGTACACTATCATTTCCCGGGTAAAAATATGACCTTCATGCTGTACCTGGCCGATAAAGCAGGCAGCGCTGTCCAGCCCTTTTTCAAGTGTCCATGTGGCTGACAAATCGGGCTTCTCCGACTGGTTGTCTGCTGTCCAGATTTTAAAGTCCCATTTGCCGGTAAAAAAGCCGAGGCTTTTGTCCGTTACAGTTTGGGCTGCGCTGCCCATCATCCAGAGCAGGCCTATTAGTGCCAGGTATCTTTTTTTCATGTTCTGCCTGCGGCCAGGTATTGAATGATTTTATAGGCCCCGGCTTTATTTTTTCCTGCTTTAGCAGTAATGTCTTTATAGCTTAGCCCGTTTTGTTCATGATGTACCAACTGCTCACCGGAGTAATACAAACGGCATTCCCATCCCCGCAGCCCTTTGAAATTTGTCCACCTGCCTTTTGCGCTGTGCGTATCAAAGTATTCAAAAGCCTGGTAGATGAATATAATTTTTTGATTAGAAAAATAATATTCGGTGGACAACTGGCCTTGCCTGGTGAAGCAGGTGCTGATCACACGGGTTACCGTATCGTCATTGCGGTAAACGATAAGGCTGAGGCCGGAGCTATTATACGGCTGCAGTTGCCTGCCGGTAAGATAAAACGCGGGACTGCTGCCGGCTTCATAAATGCGGGCTGTTTCGGCTTTAATGGCATTTACAACGGCGGTGTCCGCAGTGCTTACGGGCTGCCCTGCTGCCATGAAAGAAAACAGCAATGCAAGTATGGCTACACCAATTTTCAATTATACAGGTTCTGAATATTGAAAAAGCAAGTATCGCTATTTTTGTGAAGCCGGAATTGTATCAGAACGAAATGGAATTTAAGAAAATCATACCTGCACCTGCCCTGCAGCCTTATGTAAGGTGCTACTGGGTTTTTGAGGTAAACGGGAATGATGCGCCTTTTTCGCAGTTGCTTTTTCCTTTCGGTTCTTTTGAGCTGATCTTTAACCTGCTGAATGCGCCGCAAATGAAAATGGCCGGTCAGCAGTCATCATTTGTTCAGCCTGACAGCCTTTATCCCGGACAGTTTACCCGGCCATTTGTGCTCAGCTATACCCAAAGGGCAAAATGTATTGGAGTAAGCCTGCATCCCTGGATGGGCAAGCTGCTGTTTAATATTCCTGCACAGGAGTTTACTGACCGGGTCACAAATATCAATACGGTAGATGACCAGGGCAGCCTTCGTGAAAAGCTCCTTGATGCCGGCACTGAAACGGAGTTGATAGCCCGCCTGGAAATGCACCTGCTGAATAAACTGAAGAGTTACCAGCCCGATCCTGTTTCGTCACTGATTGCCAAAACGATCCTTTGCAATCCTACGGCAGACGGGTTTAAAAATATTGTATCGTCTATCGGCTTTACCAGGAGGAGGGTAGAGCAGCGCTTCCTGGAAACCACCGGCCTGCCCATGGGATTTTTTGTCCGCAAGATCCGCTTTCAAAAAGCGGTGGCATTGCTGCGGCACGGGCAGCAGTTGTCACTTACGCAAATTGGCCTGGAAGCTGGTTATTATGACCAGGCACATTTTATCAGGGAGTTCAGGGCATTTGCCGGGCTCACCCCTTCAGCTTTTTTAAAAGAATCATCTGAGATGAAAAACTTTGTCAGTGACCTGACACTTCTGGGCTAAACAATGCCGCCCGCAGGCTGCATATGCTGCTTATTCAAAATCTTCATACAATAAATATTTCTTCCTTATTTTTTTAAACTGATTCAGGCCAGGCTCCCATGTCCGCCTGATTTCTTCTTCCGGTTTTCCTGCTTTGATTTGCTGCCACAACTCATTGTTACCGGCAAGTTTGGTAAAGAAGGATGCTTCCATTTCACCTGATTTTGGCAGCAGGAAAAATTTATCTTTTTCAGGAAACAGGCGGTAGGCATCTATTATCCATTTCAGTTGAATGCGGTTATTTGTTTTTGCCATCACTTCTTCTTCTGTGCCACTAAGATCCCAGCCATAGCATTTTTGCCCGTACAACTTGGAGCTTTTGGCGCCATCATTTGGGTTTGGTGTGAAAGCATATAAGTTTTTAGGCAATGAAGGATGACCAAATACCTGGAAGGGTTTGTCCGTACCGCGTCCTTCGCTTAATACCGTCCCTTCAAAAAAGCAGGTGGACGGATAGAGATAAATAGACTGGATATTAGGGAGATTGGGAGAAGGCTTTACCGGCAATACGTACCGGCTTTTGTGCGTATAATTTTCATTTTTGATGATCATAAAATGAAAAGGCGTATCCACCGGGTGCTCTTTCATACGCTGAAAATAATCTGTGTATGCGTTAGCTGCCGGTGACAGCCATTTTTCACCTACCAGCATTTGCGCATATTCGCCCACCGTCATGCCGTATACCACAGGTACCGGCTGCATACCTACAAAGGATTTATATTTTTTATCCAGTACGGGGCCATCCACATAGTGGCCGTTCGGGTTGGGCCTGTCAAGAACCAGCAGGGGCTTGCGGTGTTCAAAAGCCGCTTCCATAAATTCTTCCAGCGAGGAAATGTAGGTATAAAACCGTACTCCCACATCCTGTATATCAAACAGCAGCACGTCTACTTCTTTCAGATCATCAGCAGAGGGCTTGCGCTTGCTGCCATACAGGGAAACAACAGGTATGCCGGTTTTTTCATCCGTATAGTTGCTTACTTTTTCACCGGCATCAGCCGTGCCGCGAAAGCCATGCTCCGGGCCAAAGATCACGGTGATCTTTACTCCGGATTTTTGCAGCGTATCTGCCAGGTGGCTGCTGCCTGCCATGGACGTCTGATTGGCAAAAAGGCCCACCCGCTTATCTTTCAGCAGGGGCAGGTAAGCGCTGATACGTTCTGCTGCGGGTATGACGGGCTGATTCCCGGTTGTTTGGCCAAAGCAGTCGGAGGCAAAAACGATGGCCCCGGCGAGGAGGATGGAAGCGGTTATTTTTTTGATCATCATGGTAAAATATGCTTGAAATGACAAGATACGTGTAAAAAACAGATGCAGGGCGCCTTTCAGGCGTTGCATTGCACGAAATAGCCTACCTTGCGGGCTATTTATTTCGCTAAATTAAATCAATACAATGCAAACAGTAAAAAGTGGCGATAAGATAAAAGTGCATTATCATGGCCGCCTGACTTCGGGTGAAACATTTGATAAATCAGAAGGCCGTGCGCCGCTGGAATTTGAAGTGGGTAGCGGTATGGTCATCAAAGGGTTTGATGACGGGGTGACCGGTATGGCTGTGGGAGAGAAGAAAACAATCGAAATACCTTTTGCAGAGGCTTACGGCCCCAGCAACCCGGAAATGATGATAGATATGCCGAAGGATCGTTTTCCGAAAGACATGGAAATAGAAGTGGGGATGCCGCTGGGTATGAGCGATGCACAGGGCAATCAATACCAGGTGGTGGTTACAGAAATAAAAGAGGATGTGGTGGTGCTGGATGCTAACCATCCGCTGGCCGGCAAGGATTTGATTTTTGACCTGGAACTGGTGGAGATTGTAGGTGGTGCGCCGCTGATTATTATGCCATAAGTGAGGGCGCCTTGGGCGGTTTTAAGTTCTGGGTTTTTAGTTTTAAGTTTGCTGAAACACCAGCCTGTGGCAACTATTACCAAATTTGAAGATATAAAAGCCTGGCAGAAAGCCAGGTTTTTTTGTCGGGAGCTTTTGATTGTAATTGAAAACACACCTCTCCTGAAAGATTACCGGCTTCGTGATCAGATAAGTGCCTCATCAGGATCTGTGATGGATAATATTGCGGAGGGGTATGGCCGGGGAGGGAATGCTGAGTTTATCCAGTTTCTTGAGATTAGCCATGCTTCTGCCTGCGAGGCTCAGTCACAGCTATACAGGTTGTTAGATAAAAAGTATATTGACGAGACAAAATTTGAAGAGCTGTATACCAGCGCTGAAGAAATAAAGCGGATGCTGAGAGCGTTAGTCAGGTATCTCTCTGCATCCGGCATCAGGGGCCCAAAATATAAACTTCGCTGATTCGTGTGCGAAACCAAAAAACATAAAACCTAAAACTATTTAACGAGCACATGCTGGAAAAATATCAATACACAGTTGCTGATCGCTTCATGCGATATGTGCAGGTGGATACGCAGAGTGATCCGAGATCAGATAAGTTCCCTTCCACCGGCAAGCAGAAAGATTTAAGCAGGATATTGGCAGAAGAGCTGAAAGCAATAGGGCTGCCCGATGCCCATATGGATGAGTGGGGATATGTGTATGCCACTATCCCGGCCAATACGGATAAGGACGTGCCTGTTATCTGTTTCTGCTCACATGTGGATACGGCTCCTGACTGCAGCGGAACGGGTGTAAAGCCCATATTGCATAAAAACTACCAGGGCCAGGATATTGTGCTGCCTGATGATCCGTCGCAGGTGCTGGAAACGGCCGACTATCCGTATTTGCTGACGCAAATCGGCAATGACATCATTACTGCCAGCGGCAACACGCTGCTGGGCGCTGATGATAAAGCGGGGGTGGCCATTATCATGGATACGGCCAATTACCTGCTTACGCATCCGGAAGTGAAGCACGGGACGATAAAAATACTTTTTACACCGGATGAAGAAGTGGGGCGTGGTACTGCTAAGGTGGATTTGGAAAAATTGGGTGCCCGCTTTGGCTATACCCTTGATGGTGGTGAAGCAGGCAGCCTGGAAGATGAAACATTCAGTGCAGACGGAGTAACGCTTACAATACACGGAGTGATAGCGCATCCGGGTTATGCAAAGGGTAAAATGATCAATGCGATGAAAATAGCGGGACATATACTTGATGCACTGCCTAAAGATCGCCTGTCGCCGGAAAGCACAGAGGGGAGAAGGGGCTTCATTCACCCGGTGCATATTTCCGGTGTGGCTGAAAAGTGCACGATTGATTTTATCATCCGTGACTTTGAAACGCCGGGATTAAAAAAGAAAGAAGATTTTTTACGCACATTGGTGGAGGAAACACTGCGGGCCTATCCCCAGGCATCGTTTGACTTTCAGGTGCAGGAGCAATACAGGAATATTAAGGAAGTGCTGGACAGGCACCCCGAAGTAGTGGCCTATGCCAAAGAAGCGATTGAGCGTGCCGGCACTGAGTTGCGCATGGAGAGCATCCGGGGTGGTACAGACGGCAGCCGGTTGTCTTTTATGGGCCTGCCCTGCCCCAATATCTTTACCGGTATGCAGGCCATTCATTCCAAACTGGAGCATGTGAGCGTGCAGGATATGCAGAAAGCAGTGCAGACGCTGGTGCACCTGGCGCAGATATGGGAGGAGAAAAGTTAAACATGGATTTTAAAAACCTGCTTAGCCTGCCCGGGTTTAGCCGTATCCTCTGTCAATGGCTGTGATACTAAAATGTATTTGCCGGCGTTAAGATTATCCAGGTTATATGCCAGCCCGTTTATTTACTGCTATACTTTTTATTTTATTAAGCCACTGCTTGTGCGCCCAGGGCCTGGTGCTGAATGGCGGCTTTGAGGATGTAAATGTCTGTACAGAGTATAAGGTAGAGTGCGCCCCTGAAGCATGGATCAGCAGCGATGCGGGATTTAATAATTATTTCCGGGATGCCAACCGTGCCCATGCCGGCTGGTACTGCCTGGCGCTGGAAGCCGGCAACAGCCGCAAGGCATTTCGCCGCACTTATATCCGCACCCAGTTAGTATGCAGGCTAAGGCCTGGTGCAGAATATATCATACGGTTCTATATAAAATCCCCTCACCCGGTGCTGGACAGCACAGGCATTTACTTTTCTGCCGGTGATCCGCTGCTGCAAAAAATGCAACTGGAAAAACTGGTACCGCATATATGGGTGGCAGATGCGGTTAATACATTTCCCACAGACAGCAGTTGGCTGCAGGTGCAAATGAAGTATAAGGCAACAGGGGATGAGGTCTTTTTGCTGATTGGCAATTTTTCCCGGAGGGATATTACCGGCAGCACAGGTATAGAACGGGAAAGCCATTTCTTTGTTTTTATTGACAATGTAACCATGCAGCCTGCAAATGCGCAGGAAGAGCTATGCGCTGACTGGCAGCAGCGGCATGATGATCTGTACGAACAAAATGAAAGGCACGAATTTTTACAGCGTTCCCTGCGTTATCAGCGCAGTAATCCCCGGCAGGTGACGCTGAATCCCACTATTGTACCTGTGACGGATACATTACTAATGCCGGATGTGCTGTTTGAATCAGGGAAAAAAGATCTGCATCCGCAAAGCTTTGCGCTGCTGGACAGCTTTTGCCGCAGCCTGCTGGATAAGAAAGTTGATAGCCTGGTTATAGAAGGGCACACGGATGATACCGGTGGTGATGAAATTAATGAGCCGCTGTCGTTGGCCAGGTCGCAGGCAGCAGCAGCTTACCTGCGTAGCTGCGGACGATTGTTCAGGGTGCCTGTGGTGGTGAGGGGCCGGGGCAGCCGCAAGCCGGTGACTGATAACCGTACACCGGCCGGCAGGCAGCAAAACCGGAGGGTGGAGCTGATTCTTTATTTCAAAGGGCCTTAGCTTTCTTTATTGTACCTTTGGAGCCTCATCAAAACCAGCTTGCAATGGAGATCCAGCAAATCCTTTCTTCTTACTGGTGGGTAATTGTACTGCTCATCATTTTTTTTGGCTCACTTTTTACCGTCAACCAGGGCTATATCG
>DAOLFO010000074.1:0-11927 GCA_035326305.1 Chitinophagaceae bacterium | reverse complement strand
CAAAAGTTCACCCTTTTTCTGAAAAATGAAAAAGTAAATGCCCGTGATATCTGCGGGTTTTACCATGTGCCTTATCCCCGCCAGCAGATTGCAGACTTTATCGGTCTCAGGGTAGAGACCGTTATCCGCACACTGGTAAGGATGAGCCGTGAAGGCAAAATAACCATTGACAACCACAAGCTCTATTACTAAAAAAACATGAATGCTTTTCCGGCAAGAAGATGGGCATTGCAGGGGCTTTTCGGCCTCGCTGTGGTAGCGCTCTGGGGAACGATGATGCGCTACAAAATTGCCTTTTCTTTCCCATATTTAGAACAAAAGAACCTGCTGCATGCCCATTCGCATTTTGCTTTCAGCGGATGGATCACCCACCTGCTGTATGCAGGCATAGCGATAGTATGCCAGCCATTTTTGCCCCGCAAAAATCAGAAAGCCTATTACTACCTTATCGCTGCCAATATGCTTTGTGCCTGGGGCATGCTGATCGCCTTTACTATACAAGGCTACCAGGCCGTTTCTATTTCTTTTTCCACCCTGTCTATCCTGGTTGCCGTTGCATTTGCCGTGCTTACCATGCAGAGCGCAAAGTTTCTACCGCACCGGCACCCGGTTAAAACATGGGGCATAGCCGGCTTGCTGCTGCAGGTATTGTCCGCCGCGGGCCCCTTTGCACTGGCCTATATGCTGGCGACTAAAAACATCGATCATCATTTATACTTAGGCGCTGTATATTACTTCCTGCATTTCCAGTACAATGGCTGGTTTTTCTTCGGCACTATGGCGCTGGTAGCAGCTTACCTCCCGGTTAATGTATCTTCACTGAAGAAATACTTCTGGCTGTTTGCCTGCACCATAGCTCCTGCATTTTTCTTGTCCATACTTTGGGTAAACCTGCCCGGCTGGCTCTATTACCTCACAGTAATCGCATCGCTGGTGCAACTCATTGCATGGATATACCTGCTGCGCCAGCTATGGGCTGCTTACAAGCGGGGCCAACACTATTCTTATCCCAAATGGGTGCATATCTTTTTTGCCGTTGCCGCTACCGGGCTTACGATTAAATTCATTTTGCAGGCCATCTCTGTTATCCCATCGCTCAGCCAGTTGGTATTTGGTATCAGGCCCATCGTTATTGCTTACCTGCACCTGGTATTGCTCGCCGTGTACAGCCAGTACCTGCTGGGATTCATGTTTGCACAAAAGCTGCTGCAACCCACTGCTGCTGCCAAAGCCGCCGCCCTGGGATTTCTTGCCGCCGTTGTACTCAACGAAACATTGCTGGGCATACAGGGCTTTGCGGCCTTTGCCTACGTACCCATTCCCTACATCAACGAAATGCTGTTTGCCGTAGCGGCCCTGCTGCTGCTCACCGCATCAGCATTATATATTACGCAGATGAGGGGCAGCAACCGGCAATCGTGAACAAGGGTTTACGGTCAACAGTCAAGGGATAACAGCCGCTGCTGCGTACATCGCACATCAGAAATCGTGAATCGTCAATTACTGCGGCGTACATCTTACACCATACATCGTACACCCTGACAGTTTCTTTCCTCTTTGTCACACTGAGCAAAGCGAAGTGACCCGGAGGGTACAATCAAAGACCTGTTGCAATTGTTTTAAATTGCCAGTCTCTCAGATGCCTCCTGCGTCGGCATGACAAGGAGCCGAAAACAGATGGCGCTAAAGGACAACAGCCGCTGCGGCGTACACCGTACATCATACATCGTACATCTTGCAAATCAGAAATGATTAAATCAGATATGCATCGGCCAACGATCCAAAATCGCCCTGTTTATTCAGGTAATTTTTTCCTGCATTACTTTAGCTATTGCCCTGGCATTAGTTTTCATTTTTTCTGCATTGGGGCCTGTATAAAAGGCATTGACCGAAGCATCAAACAGCTTCAGCCATCTTTTAAAATGCTCCGGCCCGGTAGGATGCTGCTGATGTATCTTCCGGTGTACTACTAAAGGGTTGCCTTCATACTCGCCGGTATAAAAGAGCACATTTTCCCAGAAATCGCACATCAGCGGCAGGTGCTTATCCCAGTTTACATCCAGAACAGTGGTAAAGAAAAAACCGATTACTTTATCCTTCTTTACTTTTTCGTAGAAAAACACTATCACTTTTTCAATGTCTTTTCTGTTTGCAATATCCCGTTTCATGACATTAAAGGTTTATAGTTGTTATAACAGGAAACGACAGTATGCCAAAGATGGAAGAGCAATAAACACCAGTAATAGCAGCATTACAAATCCTTTCGCTTAAACCTGACCAGTGAAATAAGAAAAGGAATGATCACCCATAAGCCCAGCAGTAAAAATGAGATCATCAGGCCCCAACTGGTACCAAAAGACTGCTTGAATACCGCCCCGGTATAGCCCATCATTGCCGATACATCAAGGCGGAGCAGGATCAGTATGCGGCACAGATCCACGGGGTTTAGCCCGCTGAGAATGACTGCCGGCTTTTCCACCGGGTATTCGGAAAACTGGAAAAAGAGGAACAGGACGATGCCGTCAAACAGCAGGACAAAATACAGCCACAGCATAAGGGCTATGCCTATGCCCCTCGCTTTATCCCTTGTCAGCATATTGCTCAGGAATGCCAGCGACAGGAAGATGACCGACAGCAGGCTGCCGGCTGCTATCATAATAAGCGCTGTACCGGTACCGGCAAACAGCAGCAATGGCAGGCCCACACCAAACAGGAAAGCCAGCACCAGGCTGCCTGCCAGCCCGGCAAATATCGCTTTCCAGATAGCACTCCGCTTTACTGGGTGGCTGGCCAGCAACTCTATAAACTCGCTGCTGTTGTAAATATAGATAGTGGAAAACAGCACTGACATCAGCGGCACCGTCATCAGTATAATGCTAAGCAGGGAAAGGATGCCTTTATCCGCATTATCTTCCAGGCTGAACGTGCTCCACGAAAACAACGCCAGTATCACCGCATAAGCGATAATGATCTTATTCTTCAGAATATCCAGCGCCACATATTTTAATACCCTGATCATTGCCGGCCTTCTTTTAATAAGTGAATAACAGATTTGGCAATAGTGTGCTGCCCGGTGGCCTGCTTCAGCTCTGCCACCGTTTTATGCAGCAGCATGCGCCCTTCCTGCATAAATACCACCTGGCTCACCATCTCTTCCAGCTCACTCAGTAAGTGAGAAGTAATCAGCACCAGGCATCCCCTTTGCCGGGCCTGTATGATTTTTTCTTTCAGTATTTCTGCAGCCAGGGGATCAAGCCCGGCAGTTGGCTCATCCAGTATCAGCACATCGGGCCGGAACATAAAGGCAAGCGTAGCGCTCACCTTCTGGGTAGTGCCACCGCTCAGCGTGCGCATTTTTTTCGTGAGTATTTTTTCTATCTCAAAATGCCGGTACAATTCATCGTCCGGCTCCTGGCTGTTTCCACGTATCCCTTTTATCATTTCTATCACCTGCCTTACCGTCATATTTTCCGGGTAGCGCCCTATCTGTGGCATGTACCCGATGCGCCGCCTGTATTCATTGCCGCCCCTGATGTCTTTGCCATCAAATAAAATCTGTCCCTCACTGGGTAATACCATACCAAGCACAGCCTTGATAAAAGTGGTTTTGCCACAGCCATTGGGGCCTATAAGCGCTACGCATTCTCCGCTCTCCAGCTTCAGGCCCAGGTTATCCAGCGCCAGGAATTTGCCAAACCGCTTACTGATATTTTTCGCTTCAATCATATTTTATAAGGTACCATGCGGGGCTTTTCATCTACAAAGTTTTCCGGGGTCAGGCTTGGCAGCATCCTTTCAGATTTTTCCAGCAGCCTGATCGTAAAGCTCCGGTACAGCAGCATAGCCGGCGGGTTCTTTTCCACAATCACCGCATATAAGCTGAGCGGGTGATAAGGCACATCACCGGTTTTGTCTTTATCCAGGTCATAACCTTCGTATTTATCCCAATAGTTCCCGCTGAACTGGTTCAACTGCAATGTACCATTGGTAGCCACATCAAAAGTGTTGCCCAGAAAATTATTGCCACGGATAACATTTTCCATACAATTGGCCTGCATGCGCATGCCCCAACCGTTTGCCCGGAACACATTGTGCTCCGCTACAATCCGGTTGGAGCCGTCAAACAGGATGCCGGTAGTATTACGGAGAAATTTGTTGCCGGACAGGTAGCAGTCAGACAGTTCCTTGAACAGCACACCATACGCAGCATCGCCCCAGTTTTCTTCAAACGTATTGTTCATCATCACCACCTTCTTGGTAAACATCACCGCCACTCCTGCCCCATTGCTCTTAAAGTAGTTGGTGATGTAGGCATTGTTATGAGAAAACATAAAATGCAGGCCGTAGCGCAGGTTTTCTTTTGCCACATTTCTCCAGATCACCGACTGGGTTACAAACTCGAAATAGATACCATCCCGGTGGCCGGTAATGCGATTGCCAATGATCTGAAGGCTGTCGCTTTTCCAGCAGTGTATCCCGTTGCCGGACTGGTGCTCCTGTTTTTGCGAAGCGTTGATTTGGTTATTTTTCACTACGGCATTTTGCACATATTGCAGGTAAATGCCAAAATAGTTATTGAGTAAAATATTGTCTTCAATCAGCAGTTGCCTGCATTCATATGCTTTAATGGCTCCCGGATCATTGATGGCATTCCTGCCGGAGTTTTGTATGCAAAATCCCTTTATCGTCACCCCGTCACTCTTTATCGAAAAAACCTCATGCTGCTGATCCCCATCCAGCACCGGCCGGCCTTCTCCCAGCAGGCATACCCGTTTATCCACCACTATATTTCCTTCCCGGTACAGGCCTTTTGATACAATAATTGTATCCCCATCTTTTGCTGCGGCCAGTGCAGACCGGATAGAAGCATAGGCTTTGCTGCTGCCCACAGGAAGCGTTGCCGCAACAGCATAAGTCCCCGGCACTGCAATCACGGTAAAGCAAAGCAGCAGAAAAAAGGCATGTCTTTTAATGGGAATGATCATCATGACTGGATTGGCCGGTTTTTCCGGATAGCTGCTCCCACCTGCTTACAGGCGCCTGCAGCGAATCTGCTAACAGCCGGGCAGCTTCTTCTGTTGCAAAGGCGGCTGTTTGCCCGCCCATCGGCCCCCTGATGCTTTCATGGCTTACATACCAGGCACCGGCAGCGGCGATCAGCTTATTTTCTTCATTGAAGTCAGCGATATACCAGGCTTTCGCTTCAGCAGCATCCGGCGATGCGGCATAGTTCTGCATACATTCCAGATCATCAAATTTATACACTTTTCCCTTTTTAGTAACCAGCTCTGCACCAAAACGCCCATCGGAGATCGACATTTTGCAGAAATGGCAGGCATCCTTATGCAGGCGGATAGGCTCAGGCCCGTTGCTACTGCAGGAGGATAAAGCAAGCAGCCCTGAAAAAATCAAAATAGTAACCGGCAACTGTTTTTTCCTGCCGGCATATAAACGGTACTTTTCACTGACCACTGCAAAAAGTAAAAGCATACCGGCGGCCACTATCATCCATCCGCCTGTATCGGGTATGGAGTAAGCGCCAAAGTTCAGCAATTGCTTAAAGCCGATAAGCGGCGGCTGGTACGACATGCCCGGCACTTTGATGGCTGCATTGGGATCCAGGTTGTGGCCGTAATCATATTCCCATTTCCAAAAGTCCGCCATAGCCACTATCCCGAATATGATAAACATGATCAGCGTAAAATATAACCACCTTCTGCGACCGGCCAGCGCTGCCACTATAAAAAGAAATGCATACGCAATGATGATATAGGTCAATATGGAAAATTCAATAAAATCTTCCGTATGCAGTGTTTTCATGCCAATATAATGGTTCAATCCATTTATCACGTCCACATCGCCACCAATCTTATCTGCCCATATTTGCAGCCGGAGCCCTTCGGGGTATTGCGGCGCATCCAGGTCAATTCTCCAGATGGGAACAAACAGCGAACCTGCCAGCAGCAGGGCTGCCAGCACCAGGAACACCCGGGACAATGGTTTCATTTTATTTTCCATACTATC
The DNA here is from genome assembly GCA_035326305.1 of Chitinophagaceae bacterium. Classification (GTDB taxonomy): domain Bacteria; phylum Bacteroidota; class Bacteroidia; order Chitinophagales; family Chitinophagaceae; genus DAOLFO01. The sequence continues at coordinate 5,903 of DAOLFO010000074.1, read as the reverse complement.
TCTGCAATTTCAAGCAGGTTACCTGCATATATAGTTAGTTCATCCTGTACATTCAGCCTGGTATTAATTCAATGCAGGTTAGCAAAAAAAGCAATTAGCGTGTTGCATTATCAAGCATAACTGATGCCCGGGCTGATTTCCCGGCGCCTTCTGCGAAAACTTTTCAAACCTTAGCAGCTAAGAAAATGATAACCGCAAAGAACGAAAAAGATTTAGCTGCACGGGAACGCTTTTTAATACAACACGCTACTTACTAATCTACTTTGCAGCAGGTTTTCCCTTATCCCCCAGCCAGTAGGTCAGCGGCACATTGCTGCCTTTGGGCGATACCCGCACATATCCCGACATTTCCTGGTGCAGCGCCGAACAAAAGTCGGTGCAATATATGGGGAAAATACCGGTACGGTCAGGCACCCATTTCAATGTCAGTGTTTCACCGGGCATAATCAGCAGCTCTGCATTGTTAGCGCCTTTTACGCCAAATCCATGCGGCACATCCCAGTCCTGCTCCAGGTTGGTAACATGGAAGTACACTTCATCTCCCAACTTCACCCCTTCAATATTATCCGGTGCAAAATGCGAACGGATAGCAGTGATGTACACATGCACTTTGTTGCCTTCACGCACTACCCTGGCTTCGGCTTCCCCGTTGGTTTTATAAGGATGCTTGTTTGCATTGATATCAAAAATTTTGAGCTGGTTATCCTTAATAAGCGCCGCCGGAACAGCCTGGGCATAGTGCGGCTCACCAATAGTAGGGAAATCAAGGATAAGTTCCATTTTATCACCGCTGATATCATACAACTGGGCGCTCTGCGACAGCTCAGGCCCTGTAGGCAGGTAGCGGTCTTTAGTGATTTTGTTATATGCCACCAGGTATTTGCCGTAAGGCTTTTTAGTATTGCCACCGGGCACCATCAGGTGACCTACTGAATAATAAGTAGGCTGCCTGTCAAGCACAGCCAGGTCTTTAATATTCCATTTCACCACTTCAGAAGAAACAAAGAAAGAAGTGTAAGCATTACCGTTGCCGTCAAACTCGGTATGCAGCGGACCCAGGCCGGGTTTTTGCACCTCGCCATATAAAGCCGCTTCATATTTTATAACAGGCAAGCCGGCATAGCCTTCTTCTTCAAAGTTTTTATCTGCAATAGCTTTCTGTATTTTATCAAAGCTGAATACAGGCAGCAGGGCAGCCAGCTTACCGCTTCCCACAATGTACTCACCGGTAGGATCCACATCACAGCCATGCGGTGATTTGGGGCAGGGAATGAAATATACAATGTCAGGAAACTCAGCCACATCCAGCACGGTCACTTCTTTTTTGATTTCAGAAGTAGCAGTATGTGTATGATCATCATATTTGTTATGCGCATACCGTACCGCCTGCTTCTTTCCTTTACCTGCTTTTACATATTCCTCAGCTTTCTTCCAGTTTACAGCCATGATAAAATCCTTATCTTTTTGCGAAGCATTTACCTCCAGCAGGGTGTTGGCCAGCTCTGTATTGTAGCAGCTAAAGAAAAACCAGCCATGCGATTTGCCTTTCCCGGCGCGGGCCAGGTCAAAGTTTACACCTGGTGTTTTCAACTGGAAGGCGATATCCATATTACCGCTTTGCTTATCCACGCTTACAAAGCTGATATGCCCTTTGAACTTGTCTTTGTAAGCATTGATAGGCACATCTCCGGCTTCCCCGTCTTCGGGCACGCTGAAGCGTGTGCCGGCCACGATATATTCGGAATTTTCTGTACCGAAGGGTGAACTATGGTTGCCGCCGCTATTGGGCAGCTCCAGTATTTCTGCAGTACGGAATGTTTTTAAATCCACCCGTGCCAGGCGTGGTGTATTGTTGCCATTTACAAATACCCATTTGCCATCGGGCTCTCCGTTGGTTTGCGACATTTCCACATGGTGAAGGTCATCCCAGGGCACAAAGCCATGTGAGGTATTCAGCATCGGCTTTGTTTCTTCACTATAGCCCCAGCCTTTTTCCGGGTCTACGGAAAAGACAGGTACTACACGCAGCAGGCGGCCGCTGGGCAGGCCATACACACTCAACTGGCCGCTAAACCCGCCTGATACAAAATTGTAAAACTCATCATACTTGCCGGGCGCCACATACACTTTAGCAGCAGCATTGCCGCTCACGGCATTACCAGCCCCTTTAGGTTTGCAGGCGGTAACAGAAATAGCTGCCACCACCAGCATACCCACCATTATTTTGTTTGTTTGCATAAATAAATATTATTAGAAATGAGGATTGAAGGATTTAAAGCAGGGGGGAGATGCTGTTGTGTTATTTTACACCATCATTCTGGCGCATGTATTCCACAATATTCCTGGCTTCATCTTCTGTCAGGTTTTGATTGGGCATGCGCACCAGGCATAGCTCAAGCTGCGCCTGTACTTCCGGATCCTTGTCTATCATCGGATCGGGGTTGGTAATAAAATTCATGAGCCAGTGAGCTGTACGCCGCTCGGTTACGCCCTGCCAGCCGGGGCCCACCAGTCTTTCGCCGGTGGTTTTATGACAGGAAAAACATTTGGTTTCCGAAATGGATTTCCCTTTGGCCGCCAGGGAAGCATCCAGGGTGCCTAAAGCCACATTGGTTTCGTCAAATTTTCCCTCTCCCCGTTTGGGATCATACGAAGAAGGGGAAGTTCCGGTTGCGGCTTTTTTTTCTTTATCGGCACCGGAGTCCGAAGGAGTGTTGCTGTTGCTTCCACCGCAAGCACCGATAACTAAAGCGGCGGACACCAGGCTGATGAGTGTGATAATTTTCTTTTTCATTGTGTGATCGGTTAATTGTTTAACACAAAATTATCACGGACTGATGCGCTGGTATTATGACCAGGGTCATAAAAAAACAAATTCTATATCAGCTATCCTGCTAACAATAAACAGGGCAGCCTTTGAGCGGGCTCAGTAAAAACCCTTACTATTTTAAATGTTTCAGAAAAAATGTATTACTGGCAGGAGATATGACAGGTAATGAGAGTTTACTAATCCTTGCCGGTTATGTTGCCTGCTTAACTCCGTCACGTATTGCTGCCTCAAGTATGCCGGTATTTATACCTTTTAACGTTTTAAACTTAATACAATAACCTCTCACAGTTGCTTTGCCTATTGTTTTCCCGTAGGTCTCTGGCAAATACTTTTTATCTCCGATGCCCATTATGTAAACCGAAATCCCGGTTGTATTTCCACTGATACCAATTTGATAAAACTCTTTGGTTTTTCCGTCAGCATATTTTATGGTTTGAAGCCCATAGCCTATTTGAGGGTTAGTAACAATTTTACCTTTTTCGTCTCTGCCATCTAAAAACCATAACTTACACTTTGGTAATACCTGAAGTATGCGATTGTGTAACGTTTCAATCTCAGCACGCCTGGGCTCAGGCTGGCTGTCAATATAATTTTTGATTTGTTCCTTTATACTTATCGCAAGGTTTTATGTTTTACTGTGGTGATTTATCATTCTGACTAAGGAATCAGGCTTTCTGCAGAGCTGATATTTCGTGGTTTTCCATCCGGCATAACAGAAAATCAAAGGTGGGTTCCGATGCTCAAAAAGTACATTTATACAGCAAAAAGAGAACAAGCGCCAAAAAAATAATCTGGTTTATTATACTGTCGTAACGCCTTTTCGGAAGTTCATGGTATGGATATTCTATGTTCCATTTGCCTGCTTTGGAAAATTCAGATAACATAAGTGGTGTAACGGGGATATGCTCAACCCGCTTGTCCGGTGGCCGGAATACAGACCCCCCTATGCTATTCCAACTTCCCTCTTCGCTCCAATGGAAATACCATAAACAGGATGAAACATCAACATTGTATTTTTTTGAAAATTCATAAACAAGTTCATCGTAATCATCCCCGTCAACACCTAAATCATTTGCAATATCACTATTCTCCAAAACATTGTCTGCCCCGGTTCTTTCTTTAAGAAACTCGATTATTTCAGAAACTTCAGCCATAAAGGAACTTAATAAACAGTAACCACCCCTTAGTCGCCATAACACTCTTTCTCTGCTCGCTCCCTGCTTCTATTGCTTTTGTCAAACAGCAATGTCATTGCTGTTGCAAAGGCTGGGTGGGTAATTTCAGCATCCCAATTTTCGGGTACAGTTGATATCGTAAGGCTAAGTCGTTTATTAAACTGATACCAGCCTGGTGTTGATTCAGTCAGGCGAATGCAAGTTTTGTCATTGAAAAATATCTCCATGCAAACTTCGTCTGTTGTTAAACGATCTTCTTTAAAACCAAAAATCGTTTCAATGTCTCTCCAATCGTAATGTACCACTCCCTTATGCTGTTTCAGATTGAAGCCGGTTTCTGTATAGTCAAAAAAACCTTTATCTGTTTGTGCATTTTGAAATTGGTCAGTAAGAATTTGCCTCCCCAATTCGGTGTCATACGTCACAAAAAGGTTGTCAGGATTTAAAATCCGGATTAATATAAAAAGCCCGCCGCCGCCAAAAAAAACAATTATTCCCCAAAACATAAAGGAAGAAACCCTGCCCTTTGTATATATAGCAACAGCAACAAACAGAAACGAAATTAAAATAACCCATATCTGTTTTGACTTGCTTTCCCAAATCAGCCGTTTGTTATTATGAGTAGGCCGGTTCATTTAACATAGTAAACTAACAGGTAAATTTAGGCAATAAGACTAATGCATACAATAAGTAGAGCTGCTCAAAATCAACGTCTTCATACTATCCTTTTTGTATTGTTGCTGATCTTTGTGCCAAAGACTGAAGACTCCCTGCCTGCGTGACGCAGTCAGGCAGGGAACCAGCACAGCCTTTCGTGCAATGTAATCATGAAATAAAAAAGGCTCCTTAGTAAGGAACCTTTGTGCCCCACGATAGTTTTTTCGAACCAATGCCGGGAAGACTTGAAGATTATTTATAGGCATAGACCGCAGATAGAGCTTATTAAAAATAAAAAACCCGGCTTCATCATCAGCATCTAATATCTGAGAGAGGAAGTACCGGGACTGCTTAAGCAAAGATAAGAAAATAACCGAAATATTCTACTTTTGGTGATGAATAGAGCATACCTCGAAAAAGTCTTTTCTACGGAAAGGATGAGCAAGTATTTCGCTGCATATCCACAAGATCCGGACAAGGCCATCATTCATTATCAATGCAATATTGAAATTTCCGAAGCTTTTTATCCACTACTTTCTATTCTGGAAGTTGCTCTTCGAAATAGTGTAAACCGTGAATTAAAAAGTAAATTCAGAACAGACGACTGGGATACCCACTTTCCTACAACTCCTGGACTTTCCAACCTCGTTAAAGAAATAACAAACGCACAAAATCAAATTACCAGACGCCGTGAATTGGTAACACCTTCCAAAGTTATTGCAGAATTAACACTAGGTTTTTGGGTTAGACTCTTTAATGCTGAATATGATTTAATATTATGGAAGGATCTAAGAAAAGCTTTTCCATATCTCCAAAAACAAGATCGCCAACGACATAAGGTTTCAGCACCATTAAATACCTTTCGCAATTTTCGAAACCGTATATTTCACAATGAGCCTGTTTGCTGGAATCCTCATCGTTTACAAATGATTCACGATGAGTTAATAAATATAATGAGTTGGATAAATAATGATTTGCCAACATGGGTTGGGCCTTTAGATAGATTCGCTCAGGTTCTCGCCTCAGTTAAGACTAAAATGCAATAGAATTTAAATATCCAGCATTAGAGCCGAACCTCTAAATAATTGATTAATAAGTATTTCAAGGGACTGAAGATTTTTATCAAAAGAAGTTCGAACTAAAAAACCCGCTACAAAAGCGGGTTTCAAAAAAAATCGTCAATATAGTGCCCAGGACTGGATTCGAACCAGCACACCTCGCGGCGCTGCCACCTGAAGACA
>DAOLFO010000427.1:0-2384 GCA_035326305.1 Chitinophagaceae bacterium | reverse complement strand
CACCAGCAGCCCGCTCTGCACCATCATCTGCAGCAGGCCCACGGTTTTCATCGTCACCGTTTTACCACCGGCATTCGGCCCGCTGATCACCAGTATGCGGTGGTCTGCATCCAGCGTCAATGTTACAGGTATGGTCGGTTTTTTATTCCGCTGGTTATACAAATACAAAAGCGGGTGAGCGGCATTTACCAAATGTACATGCGCACTATCCACCACTTCGGGAAATTCTCCGTTGATATCAGCGGCCAGCTTTGCCTTCGCCCGGATAAAATCATACTCACCCAGTACCTGGTGATAGCGGCTGAGCAGGTCGCTGTACGAAGAAAGGCGGCCGGTAAGCTGCCGCAGGATACGGTATACTTCCTTTCGCTCTTCATTCTCCAGCTCATGCACCTGGTTATTCAGCTCTATTGTTTCTTCCGGCTCTATAAAAGCGGTTTTCCTGCTGTCACTTTCCCCGTGCAGTATTCCTTTTACCGTTCTTTTCTGCTCCGCAAAAATGGCCACCACCCTGCGCCCGCTCATAAAGCTCTCCTCAATTTCTGCCAGGTAGCCCTGCTTATTCAGCTTTGCAACAATTTTATCAAATACTTTTCTTAGCTCATTACGTTTCCGGTACAGGCCCAGGCGTATTTGCTTCAGCTCTTCGGAAGCATTATCTTTTACCTGCCCGTCATCATCCAGGACTTCATCAACCAGGCTGATAATATTTTTTTCATAATAAGTATCCTCCAGCACCAGCGCCATGGCGCCGTAAGCGCTGCGCCGCTCAGCATCAAACCAGCGGAAAATTTTTTCCATGCTCTCTGCCAGCTTGCGCAGGTTCAGTATTTCCTCCCCGCTCAGCACAGCGCCGGGTATGGAAAGCAGCTTCAGCTCTTTGGCAAGGTTCAGCACGTAATCGTTGGGGAAATAAATACCATGCAACATCAGTTGCCGGTATTCATGGCTCTGGCGCAGAGCCGTATTTATATAATCCCTGCGGGTATGGATACGCAACTGATCCGCTTTCTGGCGGGCCAGCTCTGTTTGGCAATAAGCAACCAGCAGCGCCTTTACTTTATCAAATTCCAGTTGCAGGGCCGCTGACTCAGGGAAAAGTTTCATATTCGTTCACTTGCTCCCGGTGCGCTCCACCGGGACGGGCAAAGGTACTAAGGCGCTGCTATACTTTTGTGCAGCTGCGCTGCCGGAAACCCGGCCAGTGAACAAATTTTTAAATTCAATGTTATAACATCAATCTTACACCGGACTTTCATTTTAAATAAAAATTATGGAAATAGGCATCAGCATGTTTGGCGACCTGGCTTACCGGCAACCCGGCCGCAGCTTTCAGCCGGCCCATGAGCGGGTACAGGAAATACTGGAAGAAGTAAAGCTGGCTGACGAAGCGGGTCTCGATGTATTTGGCATAGGCGAGCACCACCGCCCGGACTATGCCGTATCCAGCCCGGAGATGATACTTACTGCGGCGGCCACCATTACCAAACGCATACGGCTGACCAGCTCCGTTACCGTACTGAGCTCCGCAGACCCGGTACGTGTATTTCAAAACTTTGCCACTCTCGACCTGGTTTCCAACGGGCGGGCTGAGATTACAGCAGGGCGGGGCAGCTTTATTGAATCTTTTCCATTGTTTGGATATGATTTAAAAGACTATGACAGCCTCTTTGCTGAAAAGCTGGATCTGCTGGTTAAAATAAACAACACCAACCCCATCACCTGGAAGGGGAAGCACCGGCCTGCGCTGAATAACCAGCTTGTGCTGCCCCGCCCCCTGCAGGGTAAGCTGCCCGTTTGGGTGGCAGTGGGCGGCACACCGGAATCTGTTATCCGGGCTGCCAGGGCCGGCCTGCCGATGATCATTGCTATCATCGGCGGAAACCCTGCACAGTTCAAACCTTTTTTTGATTTGTACCGCGAAGAATATACAGCAGCGGGCCATGACCCTGCACAGATACAACTGGCCACCCATTCGCACGGCCTTGCCGGAGAAGATGGCGAAGCCATTGCGGAAACTTATTTTCCTTACTATGCTGCGCAAATGGACCGGGTGGGCAGCAGCAGGGGCTGGCCGCCTTACACCCGCGGACAGTATGATGCCGGCCGCCGCAAAGCCGGTCACCTATTCATTGGCGATGCATCTGCCCTTACAGATAAAATACTTTACCAGCAGGGGCTGTTTGGTCTCACCCGCTTTTTATTGCATACAGATGTGGGCGCTCCGGATCATAGCATGCTCATGAAGTCGATAGAAATACTGGGAAATAAAATCATCCCGGAAGTGAAGAAGGTGCTGGGGGGATGAGGGTTAAGGTTTAAGGTTCAAAGTTCAAGGTTGGAGCTGTGGGAGTCAGTGGCAGGTAATTATGCAAAAAAGCCCC
>DAOLFO010000426.1:0-2388 GCA_035326305.1 Chitinophagaceae bacterium | reverse complement strand
GTTTCCTGTTACGGTCCTGCTATGCTGCTGCAGGGGCTGAAAAGACAGGTGCTGAAACCGGTCGGCCAGGCTTTCGTCAGGCCCAATAAAGGCAAGCCCGCTATGCTTTACAAGCGACTGCATAAGCTGCAACTGGTCAATATCAACCACCGGCAGGTTATGCTGCCGGGCTTGCGCAGGGAAAACAATAATAGTATACAGGCAAAAAAGGACAAGGTGGATGATGGCTTTCCGCATGCAGGTCTGGTTTTGGTACTGCGGATCAAATGTAATAAACTGAACCGGGTTTTGCACCTTCCTGCCACTACCATTTAGTGGTATTTTTCATTGTACAGCGTGTGTCATCTGCAGCCGGCAAAACAGCAAACTGCATTATCTTTGCGCCTTATGGGGAAAAAGGCAAAAAAGACGAATGCAAGAACCGGCCGGTCTGCAGCCAAAAAAGGCAGTGGTGCCGGGTGGAAACAGGAAAAGGAAGAAAAAATAGACTGGCAGCAGTTAGCACGGGATGAACGTACCCGCAAAATTACCGGCGCTATATTGCTGCTGGCGGCTATTTTTCCTTTCATTGCTTTCATCTCCTATTTTTTTACCTGGAAAGAAGACCAGACAGAAGTATCGCAGGGGGCAGGTGTGCTATTTGACGGCTCTGCAAGAGTCAATAACCTGCTGGGGAGGCTCGGTGCTTTTCTTTCCCATTTCTTTATTTACAAAGGATTTGGCGTTGCTTCCCTGCTGATATGTACTTTCTTTTTTGTATCCGGCATCAACCTGCTGTTTAACCGCAAGGTGTTTTCCATCTGGCGAAACCTGAAATACGTTACTGTAGGCCTGCTGGTACTGTCTGTATCGCTGGCCTTTATTTTTGCCAGCGGTAATTTCCGGTTTGGCGGTGGCGTAGGCAATATGATCAGCGATTCGCTGACCGGCGCCCTGGGCAATGTAGGTACGGCCGCCCTGCTGCTGGTGGTGGCACTGGCGTATTTCATCTGGCAGTTCAACCCTGCCTTCAACCTGCCGGCTAAAAAAGAACAGCCGCAACCTGCTGCAGAAGAAGCTGCCGGGGAAGAGGAAGAAGATGATGAGCAGGAAGATGATAAAACGGAAACAGGCAAAGCAGTTCTGCCACCTGTTATCCCTGTACAGGAAGAAAAGCCGGTATATGACCTGAAAATAATTGAAAAAGAAGAAGAGCCGGAAGATGAAACGGTAAAAGAAGAACCGGAAGAAGTACCCGTGGTTGTATCCGCACCGGTACAGGAAAGCAGGCCGCCGGTTGTCATTTCCCAGCCGCCAATAGCTGCTGATATCAGCGGCCTTGAGCTGGAAATAAAAACCGCACCGGAAATAACGGATGATGAGGGAAATGAAGAGAAGCAGGTGGAGAACCTGCCGCCTTATGAGCCCACACTCGATCTGCGTGACTATAAATACCCGGCCCTGACCTTGCTGGAAACACATGGCAGTGAAAAAATAATCCAGGATGCCAATGAACTGGAGAATAATAAAAACCAGATTATCGCCACCCTGCGCAACTACTCCATAGAGATTCAAAAAATAAGCGCCACTGTAGGCCCTACTGTTACCCTGTACGAAATTGTACCGGCTGCCGGTGTGCGTATTTCCCGTATAAAAAACCTGGAAGACGATATAGCGCTTAGCCTTGCTGCATTAGGCATCCGTATCATCGCCCCTATACCGGGCAAAGGCACCATTGGTATAGAAGTGCCTAACGTAAAGAAGACAGTGGTTAGCATGAAAACATTATTGTCTTCAGAAAAATTTCAGCATAATAATTTCAGCCTGCCTATTGCCATTGGTAAAAAAATTGACAACGACAATTACATTGTGGATCTCGCCAGCATGCCCCACCTGCTGATGGCGGGCGCTACCGGGCAGGGAAAATCGGTCGGGCTGAATGCCATCCTTGTATCATTGCTGTATAAGAAGCACCCTTCCCAAATGAAGTTTGTGCTGATTGATCCCAAAAAAGTGGAGCTAAGCATTTACCGGCATATAGAGAACCATTTCCTGGCCAAGCTGCCGGGAGAAGAAGATGCCATTATCACAGATACAAAGAAAGTAGTGCATACGCTCAATGCGCTCTGCATTGAAATGGATAACCGCTACGATCTGCTGAAAGAAGCCGGGGCCAGGAACATTAAAGAGTACAATGAAAAGTTTGTAAAACGCCGCCTCAACCCGCAGAAAGGCCACCAGTACCTTCCTTTCATTGTGCTGGTGATAGATGAATTTGCCGACCTGATTATGACTGCCGGTAAAGAAGTGGAAATGCCTATTGCAAGGCTGGCACAACTGGCAAGGGCGATAGGTATTCACCTGATTATAGCCACGCAAAGGCCATCTGTCAATATTATCACCGGTACC
>DAOLFO010000073.1:0-12070 GCA_035326305.1 Chitinophagaceae bacterium | reverse complement strand
CGTTAGCCGTCGCTTCCAGCTTTTAGTCGCTTGTCATGCCGACGCAGGAGGCATCTGATAGACAGACGGAATGTATGATGTATGATGTACGGCCGGTGGCTGTTGACCATTGACTGCCGTCCTCCATCCGGCTGATTCTATTTTTTCCTATTGCTTTTGCATACTCCCTTTCACCGGCCACAGCGGATGAGGCACCCGTGCTTTATCCAGCAATGCTTCCAGTTGCTGTACCACTTTTGGGTTACTGCCTGCCACATTTTTCTTTTCAGCGGGGTCGCTGGTCATATCGTATAGCTCCAGCGGCAAATCGGGCGCCATCCTTACACCCTTCCACCTTCCTTTTCTTATCGCCTGGTTTGTTGTTTTGTTTTCATGAAATTCCCAATAGAGGTAATCATGTGCCCGCTGCTTTTTATTATTCAGCAAAGGGAAAAAAGAAATACCTTCTGTACTGACCTGTGCCGGCAACGGCGCCCCTGCCGCTTCAGCCAGTGTGGGCATGATGTCCTGGAAGCCGCTGATATGCGCTGTACGCATGCCCTTTTTAATTACACCGGGCCATACAGCTATCATCGGTACCCGTATGCCCCCTTCATATACATCCCTCTTCATGCCGCGCAGCCCTCCGCTGCTTTCAAAGTAAGCAGGATTAGCCCCGCCTTCCCTGGCCGGGCCATTGTCGCTGCTGAATATAATCAGGGTATTTTCATACAAACCATTTTGCTTCAGGTAAGAAACAATTCTTCCTATACATTGGTCTAAATGCGTTATGGATGCAGCATAAGCAGCTTTGGGATAAAGCTGTGTACGGTACCCGCCATAGCCGCCAGAGGGCTTGCCGGAATTATTATTTATAAAAGGCTGCTCTTCAAATTGCCCCTTGTATGACCGGAAGATAGTATCATCCGGCACCAGCAGCTCAGCATGCGGGGTGGTAAAGGCAAGGTAAAGGAAAAAAGGGTTCCCCTTTTTCGATGAAACAAATTGAATAGCTTCTTCCGTAAACAGGTTATTGCTGTACTGGTTGGTTTGCCCGTTTTTATTTTCTTCCATTTCCACTCTTTCCCCGTTTCTGAAAAGGTGATCCGGGAAATGATTATGCGCATGGGCCTGGTTGAGATAGCCATAGCTGTAGTCAAAGCCCTGCTTTACGGGTTCCCCGGTAGTGCCTGCCACTCCCAGTCCCCACTTGCCCACCAGTGCAGTAGTATAGCCTCTTTGCTTCAGCACTTCTGCCATGGTGATGTCATCATCTGCCAGCTCCAGTCCGGCGCCTAACCCGTTAGGCCCTGTTTCATAATTACCTCTTACACGGGCATGACCTATATCCCTTCCCGTCATCAGCACGGCACGGGACGGAGCGCAAACAGGTGCGCCGGCATAGTGCTGCGTAAACAGCAGGCCCTCTTTTGCCAGTGAATCTATATGCGGGGTGCGGATTGTCTTTTGTCCATAGCAGCCCACATCGCCATAACCCAGGTCATCGGCCAGAATGTAAATGATATTGGGCTTTTGCTGTGCATTGGCAATGTAAAAGCTAAAAATGAAGAGTAAATAAAATATGTATGGTAACCTTAACACAGATGAGAGAAACTTTTGTGTACTATCTGCTAAATTTCGTATAATATTTATACAATACTAAGAATATATTTACAGCCTTAAGAAACACATATATCCTCAAACGAATATCTCAAAAATATGAAAGACTACCACATCCGCCAGGCCACTATTGCAGACCTCCCTGTCCTGCTAACATTTGAGCAAGCGCTGATAGAAGCTGAACGGCCTTTTGACCCTACCCTCGTGCCAGAGCCTTTTCATTATTACAACCTGGAAGAGCTGATTCTTTCACCGGATGCAGAGGTATTGGTAGCGGAGGCGGATGATCAACCGGTAGCCAGCGGCCACTGCCGCATCTATGAAGCCAAGCATCAGTACCAGTTTGAGCGGTACGCTTTCCTGGGCTTCATGTATACGGTACCTGCTTACCGGGGCCAGGGTATTACACAAGATATTATGCAGCGGCTCATCGCATGGGCCGGCGCAAATGGCTTAAAAGAAGTACGCCTGCAGGTATATGATGAAAACATAGCGGCTGTAAAAGCATACGAAAAAGCCGGCTTTAAAAAAATACTGGCAGAGATGAGGCTTAGTACAAACAGGGAAAAGGAATAACTAAAAAATCGCTGCACCGTACATCCTGACGGTTTCTTCCCGCTTTGTCACGCTGAGCAAAGCGAAGTGTCTCAGAGAGTGCAATCAAAAACCTGCAGCAACCGCTTTAAATGGCCGGCCTCTCAGATGCCTCCTTCGTCGGCATGACAAGCGGCTGAAAGCTGGAAGCAGACGACGGTCATCGGCCATCGGCCAACGACCAACCATCGTGAATCGTCAATCGGGCGCTTGCAGCTAACGGCTAACAGCTAATAGCTATTAGTAAATTGCCAAATCAGACATCAATCGGCAATCATTGAGCCGTACATCTAAATGCACCGCACATCCTGCAAACCAGGCATCAGCAGCCGGAAATCAATTTTATTTCAGCACTACCGGAGAATAATATACCCCATCAGGCCCCTGGCCGGTTGTTATCCGTTTTACCACTGACCAGTCTGCCATACGGATCATTGCCACTTCGCTGTAGCCTGCAGTACAAACAAAAGCCCATTGGCTATCCCGGCTTACCGCAATGCCTACCGGCACCGGCTGCTCCCCCAGCTCAGTCACCAGGCTGATGGTGGTTTGTGTTTTTTTACCGGCCACATCATACACGCTTACCGTGCCCGACATACCGTTGCTGACCAGCACATACCTGCCATCCGGTGTAAACTTAACGCGGTAGGCCACTCCCTCCGCCTGCAATACAGCCAGGCTTTCATCCGTACCGGTACTTATAGCCGTGACGGTGCTATCGTCCCGGTTGGCCACCCACAGTTCCTTACCATCCGGTGAAACCGCCAGGCCTTCTATCCCTTTCTTAAAAGGTATCTGCCGCAGCAATACATTTTTACTTACATCAATGGCAGACACCGTGCCGGAGGCAATATTGGCCACATAAGCCATCTTATCCCGATAAGAATAGGCCACCATATGGCTTGTCAACTGGTTGGTAGCAGCCACTTCGCTTACTTCACCTGTGGTAACATTTACTTTCAATAATGCCTTATTCGCCTCCGATGTCACCAGCACTTCTTCTTCGCTGATAAATTCCATACCATGCGGGCGCAAGTATTTTTCCAGGCTGATGTCTTTCAGCTTTCTTTTATTTACAATATCAATTACTGAAATGCTGTTGCCCGCTTTGGCCCGGTCTCCGTAGTTGGCCACAGCCGCCATTTTACCGGAAAGGTTTACTGCCACTTCGTGCGGGCCACGGCCCACGGGCAATGTCGCTTTAACGGTACAGGATGCCAGGTCTATCAGCATCACGGAACTGTCTGCTTTATTGGCTACCAGCAGCGTACCCTGCTGCGCCAAAACATATGAAGTGATAAAAGATAAGAAAGCTGATAGCATTAATTTTTTCATACTAATAACAGTTTAGCAGTGACAGGGAGTATTATTTATATCTTTCTAAAAATAGTTTGTCCATCACTGCCGGAAAGCTCTACCCGGCCATTCTTTTTCTTTGTCACCCCTATCTTGCTTTCCTCTTTGGCCGTAAGCAAATTATATGTCATAAGCTGGTTTCCCTCCAGCGCTACAAATGCTCCCGAAGCCATGATTTAGCATCCATTGATTGTAAATCATTTTCCGGTTATATCATGCTAATTAGCCGCAGCCCTTTGTCTTTCCGGCTCCGCCCCGCTGGTCCTGCGCCTCGCTGCCGCCACCTTATTATTGCCAAAGCGGTAAGTAAAGGAAATAGTGGCCACTCTTGTTTCCCGGCGTACCCGGAATGTTTCAATATAATCTGCAAAAGTGATAGTGGCCCGCGATACCTGTGTATAAAACACATCGGATACATTTAGCCGCAGGGTCCCTTTATTTTTAAATACCGTTTTTTGTACGCCAACGGCGATCTGCCCTACCGGGCGGACTTTCATAAAACCGTACACTTCAGCCGCACGGAATATACCTGTCAGCTCGGCGGCATATCCCTTTTTGCCTATGGTAAAGCTGTTATTGCTGTTGATGTTAAAGTTCACATTTCCATTGCGCAAATTTGTATTGGCCAGGTTGCCTTTGTACAACCCATAGTATACATTCATATTGTTTGTGCTGTTCCACCATTTGGTGATTTGCAGCGGGGCAGAAATATTAATACCGTAAAACCGGAACTCTGCCAGGTTCCGGTCAGTCTGTATGGTGATTTTTTCTTCATTCTCTGCCGGGAAAATCACCTGCGTGATATTCCCTTTTGTTATCGTATACAGCAAAGTAGTGGTGATGCGCTGGTTGTACGTATGTGACATTTCAAATGAATAGGTGTACTGCGGCCGCAGGTAGGGATTGCCTTCACTGTACGTAGTGTTATTGATAAAAAATTTAAAAGGGTTGAGCTGCCGGTAATTGGGCCTGTCCAGCCTCCGGCTTACAGAAAAACCAATCTCATGCTTTTCTGCCAGCTTATAATTCAGAAAAGCGCTGGGGAAAAGATTGATGTAGCTGCTGTCAAATTTCTGGCTGGTGGCAAGCTGATTACCTTTTATACGGGTGTATTCGGTACGCAGCCCCACCTGGAAATTGATCCGCTTATATTCCTTACCAAAAGAAAGGTAGGCTGCATTAATGTTTTCATCATAAATAAAATGGTTGCTCTGCGCCGGATCAAAAACCGGGATACCGCCGCTTGCATTGTAGTAGGCCAGGTCATTATCCGCACGTACCACACTGCTTTTTATGCCCATTTCTAATTTTGCTTTGCCCGGCAGCATTTTTACAAAATCTGCTTTTACTGATTTAATGTTCAGCTTTCCGGCAATATCCCCAATGAGCAGGTAGGGGTCGCGGATAGCATTGCCATTATTATTATAAAATTCGGTCCTGAAATTCTGATCGGTATTATTTCCAAACCTGGCATAGTCCAGATCCATATTCAGCTCGGTACCTGCTGAATCAAATGTATGCTTGAGGTTGGCATTGACACCGTAATTAAACCAATGATCGTTGTTAGAGCTATAGTTCTTGTCAAACCCGGCCGGCATATTATCCGCATCAAGAATGCCGGAATGGGTGCGCCCGCGGGAATTAAACTTATTGCTGATACCGCTTAGTACTATGCCCGCTATGGTTTTTTTAGAAACCGAATAATCTATGCCGGCCCGTGCAATATGATTTTTAAAAGGGAATGTGATAAAGTTATCCTGGTCAAATACGCCGTCCGGCTGACCATCTTTAAAAAACTGGCGGTATAAAGTGAGATTGCTGAATGCCTTGCGATAGGCAAAATTATAGTTACCAAAAATATTCAGCTTGTTAGTACGGTGGTTGAATGTAAGTCCCTGGCCTGTTTTGGGATATCTCCCCTGGCCATAACTGGCAGTCAGCGTACCATTCGTACCCAGCCGCTGATCTTTTTTCATTACGATATTGATGATGCCTGCATTGCCTGCCGCATCGTAGCGGGCAGAAGGATTGCTGATCAGCTCAATTTTTTCAATGGCATTAGCAGGAAGGCCCCGCAGGTAATTGCCCAGGTCGCTGCCGGCAATGACCGAAGGCTTTCCGTTTATCATTACAATTACTCCTGCTTTACCTTTCATACTGATATTGTCGTTGTGATCGATGACCACTCCGGGAGAACGCTCCAGTACTTCAAATGCGGAACTGCCTGCTGCTGTGATGCTGCTTTCCACATTTACCACAATTTTGTCCAGCTGCCTTTCTATAAATGGTTTGCGGGCTGTGACCGTTACTTCCTGCATTTGCATAACGGCAGTTGACAGCTCCAGTGGTGGTACAGTATGCTGTAACTGCGATGCAGCAACCTGAAAGAAAGAAGTGTAGGCCGGCTGATAACCGGCAGCAGTAGCTTTGATAAAATAGCTGCCATACCGTACCCCTTCCATCTCCGCATTCCCCTGATCGTCAGTGATGGCTGCTTTGGCCAGTGAAGAATCTTCCAGTTTCAGCAACGATACAGTAATACCAGGCAGTGGTTCCTTTTTTTCGCTAATGATCTTTATCTTCACAGCACCTCTCTCCACAGCTTCCTGTGCCGATACGGTTGCAGTAAGCAGCGTTACTAAGGTGAGCAGTAAATATTTCCTCATGGTCAGTTGCCCTGTCATCTTGCTATCGTATTGTTTGGGGCAAGATAGCTGACCCTGTAACGGGATTTATCCCCCGTACCGGGGGATATGGATGAGTGGCATCAATCTTATATAAATGAATATGCAGGTGCGTAAAATGGCTTGCTGCTATTTACATTTTACCAATGAAATACCGGGCTACTGCTTTCCCACTGTTTCCCAGTTACCGTCGCCTCGTCCAACTTTTATTGCTGTAATATTTCTTGCGGCGTTACGTACAAACATAATAACCGATCCCGGAACCCTCTCTAATGTGTACTCATCCTTTTTGGTCTCCGTCATCTTAAGCAGCATACCACCCGGCCTTTGTATATAAAGGTTTCCGTCTGTGCCCAGCGTAATGGTACGGTCGCCGTACTGTCCTGTATATTCATTGCCATCTGCAGGTATAATGCTCTTTACCTGCCGCTGCTCCGCCTTAACCAGCTTCACCAGGCTGTTTTTTTTATCAAATACGATATTCATTTGCCGCAGGAATTTTATTCCCATATTGGCATGCCTCAGCATTTCGTTTAAAACCACAGTTGGTTTTTCAAAAAGCAGGCCCCCAATACCTGCTGCTTCTTTTAGCTGCACTTCTTTTATCTCAAAAGTATTAGCCACTGTTTTTGCTGTTCCGATAACACGCGGCTGTGTGGCCATCATATCTGTTGTCACAGTATTTGCGTGCAGAGTCAGCCAGCCCATATTGCCGGTGTCAAAATCGGCCTGTATCTCCTTACCTGCCACATTTATCTTTGTTGCCGGCACTCCATTGCGGTAAACTGTTTCCTGCACACCCGGCGCTCCTTTTCGCAAGCTCCCTTTTTGTATGATCAACTGGTCGGCATCAAACCTGAACTCAAGCAGCACACCGTTAAAAAACTCCATTCCAATCACCCCGTCAATGCTGTCTGTTCCCGCCCTGGTATTGTAATTGCGTACCATAGCGTGTGAGTTGGTTATTACAAAATCGCCCAGTTCCAGCTTTGCTATGGCTGTTACGGGAAACACCTGTGCATTCACACCCGATCCGTCTCCCGCCCTGACCGAATCAATAACAGGCAATTCCCATTGCTTAAACAGCCTTTCATCTAACTTCAGCAGTCCCGGGCTCCCGGTATCAAATAAAAAATTATAAGGCCCCTTCCCGTTGATCTTTACCTTCACCACAGGGCTTGTGCCGCTGCGGTATTGCAATGGTATTACAGACCTTTCGGCATTAAAGCTGGTTTTGTACGGGTTTACCTGGGCATAGCCTGCACTCAGTGATGCAATAGCAGCTAATAAAAATATTTTTCTGATGTGCATACCAGTTTGCTGTTTATAATTAATCGCCGGCTGCTATTTTCCCAGCACGCCTTTTGCCTCTTTCAGCATATCCTGCAGTTCCGCCCTGCTATACCATTTACCGTTTTTCATTACTCCCTGCACAGAGCGGGTATTCCTGATATCCTCCAGGGGGTTTTTATCCAGCAGTATTAAATCCGCCTGTTTATCTTTTTCAATTGTCCCCTTATTCACCCCGAGATACCTGGCGGTATTGACTGTCGCTGTTTGCAATGCTGCAAAGGGTGATAATCCGGCTTTTACAAACATGCTTATCTCATCATGAATAGAAAATCCCGGCACTAAAAACCATTCCGGGGAATCCGATCCTGCCATGAGCGGAACACCGGCTTTCCATAATTCGTATACCATTTTTTTGCGCAGGTACACATAGCGGTCTAAACTCTCCTTTGGTATTTTCATATTGCGGTTCCGCTCCTTGATATCCCATCTTTCAGGCAGTATCGCTGCAGGTATATATCCATAATCGGGACGGCTTTTATATACTTCATCCGTATAGCCGCTGCCAAAGCAGGAAATGAAAAAGAAATTTGTCGGCGTCACATAAATGCCCGATTCCTTCACCATTTGCACCAGCGCCGGTATTTTCTTTTCGTCCAGGTGCGGCACAGTGGACCAGGCATTCATCCGCCACAGGTTCATGTCAGATACACTCTGCCCGCGGTTATAAGATGTATCCGGCAGCAGCATATCTATAAACTCATCCATGTGCTCATTCTGCTGCCCTGCCTTCAATGCTGCCGGTAGTTTGACCAGCGGGCCCACATGCCCGGCCACGGGTATGCCAACTTCTGAAGCCGCTTGTACGATAGCATCAAACACATCACTTTTGATCATAAAGGAGACCTTAATCAGATCATACCCCTCTTTCTTAAAGCGGCGCACGGCTTCCGCCGCTTTCTCTTTTGTATCTGTAATTTCAAAATTTTTGAAATCAGGTGGCCAGGGCCAGCGCCCCACAAACTGCGGACTGGCTATCACCAGGTCAGGGCCTGCCCATATTTTTTCTTTTACTTTCTCTCTTGCCTCAAGATAGTTGGGGTGCCCTGCCATAATGCGGGCTGTAGTGAGGCCATTAGCCAGCATCATTTTCAATTCTGCTTCGCAGGTGTTTTTATGCTCCCCCTGCTCATTAAAAAAATGCGTGTGCATATCAAAAAATCCGGGCAACAGGAATTTTCCTTTTGCATCAATAGCAGTATACCCTGCCGGTATGGCCTGCTTTCCGGCAGGAGAAACAGACTGAATGATACCATCCTTTACCAGCACTGTCTGATCCTTCAATACCCCTTCCCGGTTCATAGGTATCACCGATACATTTTTAAAAGCATATCCTGCTTCCTGTGCAGCCAGGTTGCTGCTTACATACAAACAGTAGATAAAAGCTAAATAGAATCTCATAAGAATATCCCGTTTCATGATAGCATCATTTTTTCAGAAATAATAATTATCACCCGGCACGCCGCTTCTCATCCTCCACACCAGTGGTACGCTGCCGGGCCCTTGTCACTGTGTTTTTACCAAAGCGATGGGTGAATGACAGTGTAGCCACCCTGGAATCCCAGGTACGGTCGGTAAAGAAATCCATGTTCTGGTAAGCCACTATCACCGCTACCCTGTTGGTATAAAACATATCTGATACCGCTAACTTAAATGTCGAGTTTTTGTTTTTTGTGACTTTTTGTATACCGGCAGAAACCACGGTAATATCACGGATAACAAACAGGCCCCATGCATTTTTTGCCTGGTAAGCACCGTTCAGCTCAGCACTCCAGCCTTTTCCTAATGTCATACTGCTGTTTAACCGTACCTGGCCGGATAAATAATCGTTGACCAGTGTGCCTCCCTGCAGGGGGCTTTCATACCTGTTCCAGAAAATGCTGCCGCTAACAGAAGCATTCATCCATTTTTTAACCTGCAGCGGTACAAATAGCTCAAGGCTGACAATATCGAAATTTTGCAGGTTGGCAGGCGTCTGGTAAGATATTTTTGTATCATCATCCTGCACAAATATGTCAGTGATCGTTTGCTTGCTGCGGGAATAATTCAGCGTGGTAATATACCGCCCCCTGAAAGTATGAGACAGCTCCCAGGCATTGGTAAAGACAGGGCGCAATGCCGGATCGCCCACAACATAAGTATAGGGATCTACAAAAATCCTGAACGGGTTAAGCTGGCGATAACTGGGACGGTCAATACGACGGCTGTAGCCCAGGGTAAGCTGGTGCTTGTCTGATAATTTCTGGTTGGCCGATATGCTGGGAAAGAAATTGACATAAGAACGGGAAAACTTTTCGCCGGTAGAAAGCTGGTTCCCTTTTGTGCTTGTATGCTCCATGCGCAGGCCCGCCTGCACATCTGTTTTTTTAAACTCTTTAGCAAACATAAGGTAGGCCGCATTGACATTTTCCCTGTATAAAAAATGATTTGACCGGCCGGGATCAAACTGCGGATCTCCATTAATTATATCGTAAAAGCTCACCTGTGCATCTGTTTCTACCAGGCTGGCCTTAACGCCCGCTTCCATTTTCATCGTTTTTGAAAACGGGTGTATATAGTCGGCTTTTATAGACCTTACCGTTATTTTTCCGCGTTGATCCGTTTCCAGCCTGCTGTTATCAATCAGCCCGTTATTTCCATCATAGTTGGCATTACGTACATCCTGCAGGGTAGTGGCAGTAAACCGGCCATAGTCAGCATCGGCAGTCAGTTCACGCCCTGTACTGTCAAAGCTGTGCCGGATATTAAAGTTGGCAAAGCCGTTGAACCTGTTTTCATTCAGCAAGATCCCTGTGCGGGTAATATAATCCACCTGCCCGTTGGGGTAAGTGATCACCGAATTAGTATTACCATCCCGCTTGTTATTATTCCAGTTAAAGTTGAGCAAAACACCCATTACCGTTTTCTTATTCACATAGTAATCTGCCCCCACCCTGGTATTGTTGCTGGTTATTGGCTGCCTGATAAACGAAGTCTGGTCAAAAACAGATATAACCTGGTGATCCTTGTCAAAAAACTTCCGGTTGATGTAAAAACGGGTGAAATTTTTCGGGGTAAAATAAGAATGAGCGCCAAACAGGTTCCATTTCTTTTTGCGGTAGTTAAAATTGATGCTGGCAGAAGGCTTATGATAGCGCCCCTGGCCATAGCTCAGTGCAAGGCTGCCATTCAGTCCCTGCCGCTGGTCTTTTTTAAGCTTAATGTTTATTATGCCCGCATTGCCCGCTGCATCGTACCTGGCAGACGGGTTGGTGATAATTTCGACAGACTGAACATTGGCCGCAGGTATCCCTTTCAGGTATTGAATGATATCGGCGCCGAAAAGCGGTGAAGGTTTTCCGTCAATCATCACTATCACACCTGATTTGCCTTTTATATTGATAGAGCTCTCCTGATTAACAATGACTCCCGGCGAACGCTCCAGTACTTCCAGCACTGAATTTCCTGCTGATACGATACTGTTCTCCACATTCACTATCATCCGGTCGAGCTTTCTTTCTACAAAGGGTTTTCTTGACTCTACTGTCACAGCCCCGAGGCTGACAGATGCCGTTTTTAGTACAATATCCTCAAGCCTTATATCTTTTGCGCTTGTGGTAATTTCAAAAGAGGGGGAGAAAAATTTATCAAACCCTATGCTGGAAATAGTCAGCAAGTATTTACCAGGTTTCAGGTTTTCCAGCTCTATCATTCCTTTTTTATCAGAAAAAGCCGCTTTTACCAGCGCAGAGTCCTTACTTCTTAATAAGGAGGCGGTAGCACCTTCCATCACTTCGTTTTTCTCATTCAGTACTTTTACCTGCAGGGTACCTGTGCCGCTTTGCGCCATTGCTTGCATAATGCTGAGAAGGAAAATAATAAGCAGCCATACATTTTTTTGCATAGTATCACCATTTGATTGCACAACAGCATGAATAATGCAGTATGGTGTAAAACTATCCGAACCGGCTGCAAGAGACATCCCCCGTTGCGGGGGATTTGGATAAGCGGCAACTGTAAGCCGATTTGCAAGGTGTATGATGTTTGATGTATTGGCCGATAGATGTATGATTTACGGATTTCTGATTTGGCAATTTACTAATAGCTATTAGCTGTTAGCCCTTAGCTGCAAGATGTACGATGTACGGCGCAGCGATTTACGATTGACAATTCACGATTACCGGCTGCTGGCTGTTGACCATTGACTGTCGTCTGTTATCCGTTAGCCGGCTGATCCGGCTTGCCATAATCATAATAGCCGCTGCCGGTTTTCCGGCCCAGCTCTCCCGCCTCTACTTTTTCTTTCTGTATTGCCGAAGGCTTCAGCCGCTCCGGCCGGCCCATTTGCTCATATACCGAGCAGCTTACTGCATAATTAATATCATTTCCGATCAGGTCCATCAGGCGGAAGGGGCCCATGCGGAAGCCCGTGCTTTCCAGCAGGCTGTCTATTTGTGCAAAATGGCTTTTCTCTTCTTCTACCAGGCGGAGCGCTTCAATATAATATG
>DAOLFO010000425.1:0-2411 GCA_035326305.1 Chitinophagaceae bacterium | reverse complement strand
ACCGCAAAGAGAAATACAAAGAAGGCGCAAAGAACGCAAAGGGGTTAACTGGTTGAAACCACTTAATTAAAATAACACAACAATTGATACCCCTGCCTGCTTTATTCTGCCCAGCTCATTACATAATTATCGTTTTCAATTTCCAGCGCTTGCTTTGTCAACATAAGCGGGTGAAAGGTATCCACCATCACAGCCAGCTCTTTTGTTTCTTTAGCACCAATGCTTTTTTGCACAGCGCCCGGATGCGGGCCATGCGGTATGCCGGCAGGATGCAGGGTAATCATACCGCGGGTTACATTCTTACGGCTCATAAAATCGCCATCCACATAGTACAGCACTTCATCGCTGTCAATATTGCTGTGGTTATAGGGAGCCGGTATAGCCTGCGGATGATAATCATACAAACGCGGTACAAAAGAGCACACTACAAAATTGTGCGCTTCAAAAGTCTGATGCACCGGTGGCGGCTGATGCACCCGCCCGGTGATGGGCTCAAAATCATGAATGGAAAAAGCAAAGGGGTAGCAGCAGCCATCCCAGCCCGCCACATCAAAAGGATGTGTGCCATAATGCAGGCCGTACAGCATGCCTTTCTTTTTAGCCCTTATGAGGAAGTCGCCTTTTTCATCAAAAGTTTCTAACTCCTGCGGCGCCCGGATATCCCGCTCACAATAAGGCGAATGCTCCAGCAACTGGCCGTATTTGCTCAGGTATCTTTTGGGATAACGGATGGGGCTGAATGACTCTACAATAAACAAGCGGTTATTTTCACCAGCAAATGTGATTTGATAAATAGTGCCCCGCGGAATAACCAGGTAATCACCATAGGAAAAAGGCAGGTTGCCGTACATGGTTTTCAGCACACCGCTGCCTTCATGCACAAATATCATTTCGTCAGCATCCGTATTTTTATAAAAATAATCCTGCATACTTTGCTGCGGAGCCGCCAGCACAATATGGCAGTCATTATTGACCAGCACAGGTATGCGGCTTTCCAGGAAATCTTTTGCGGGCTTAATATGAAAGCCTTCAAAGCTGCGGTGTTTCAGCATTTTTTCTTCTGCTATCTGCGGCGCCACATTTATCTGCGGCTCTGTCCTGATGATTTGCGTGGGCGGGTATACATGATAGAGCAATGAGTAATCGTTGCTGAAACCTTCTGTTGAAAATAGCTGTTCGGAATACAATTCGCCATCGGGTCGGCGAAACTGGGTATGGCGCTTATGCGGAATTTTTCCTAATGTATGATAATGTGGCATAGATGAAAATTTGAAAACGGAAAGATGGGGAATTGAAAGAAATGGAGAAATAGTATGTAAAACTGAAAAGGCCTGTCTTAAAAAGGCGGTATTTTTCCTTTTGACTTTGCCTTTTAATTATACCCCGCAGACAGCGCCAGCGTGGCCAGCAGGAAAATATACTTCCAGCGGCGCTTATCAATATAGTATGTAAAGTTCCTGTGAAATGGCATGGATAAAAATTTGGAACGCTTCTTTCCAAGAAGACAGGAATAAAGTTAAGAAATCCCGGTTAAACCCGATTTTTGCCCTATGAAATTACATACAGCGGGGCTGCTGCTCATCCGCGACAAGAAGCTGCTGCTGGCTTACAGCAAGAACAAGCAATGCTTTTACCTGCCGGGTGGTAAGGTGGATGCCGGCGAAACGGCCCGGCAGGCGCTCTGCCGCGAAATCAGGGAAGAGCTCAACATGGAGCTCCGGGAAAATGATTTGATTTATTATACCCATATCAGCGCCCCGGCTTTTGGTGAAAACACGAATGTAATGATGGAGCAGGATTGCTTTTTTACCAGCACTGCCGCCACTCCCTCTGCTGCAGCAGAAATTGGTGAGCTGCGTTATTTTTCCCTGCGGGAGTATTTAACCCAGGAGCAGCAGGCTCCGGGTGCTGTGCTCATACTGGAGAAGCTGCAACATGAAAACTATATTCATCCATGACACGCATCGGGCTGATATCAGATACACACGGCTTTCTCGATGAAGCAGTATTCCGCCATTTTGAACATTGTGATGAGATATGGCATGCCGGTGATTTTGGGCCGGATGTGGCTGAGCAGCTACAACAATTCAGGCCGCTGCGGGGCGTATATGGAAATATTGATGAAAACAACTTGCGGCAGGAATATCCTGAGCAGCTCGTGTTTAATTGTGAGGGTGTGAAAGTAATGATGCGGCATATAGGTGGCTATCCGCCTAAATACAATCCTGCCACCAAAAAAGAGCTGCTGATGCACCAGCCCCGGCTATTTATCAGCGGCCATTCCCATATCCTTAAAGTGATGTATGATGAAAAAATCAGTTGCCTGCACATTAATCCCGGTGCGGCAGGAGTGCAGGGATGGCATAAAGGAAAGGCCCTGGTACCACTGGAAATAGATGGCGGGAATATGA
>DAOLFO010000424.1:0-2425 GCA_035326305.1 Chitinophagaceae bacterium | reverse complement strand
ATTAGCTATAAGCCATTAGCTGCAAGGTGTAACAAGATGTACGGTGTATGATGTAAGATGTATGATGTACGTGGCTGCTGACCGGCTCACGATTGCCGATTCACACCTGTTGAACATTTGGCTTTGAGCTTATTTGCTTCTTGCTATTTGCCATTGGAATTTTTCCCTTTTGTACTTATCAGGCTTCTGCATTATGTACAGCAATATTCCGAACTACCTGTGCGGCAAATGCCTCAAACGCTTTACTGCTTTCACTTTCATCTCCGGCCATTACCGGCAATCCTTTATCTCCGCCTTCCCGTATGTTTTGTACTAAAGGAATTTGTCCCAGGAAAGGTAAATCATACTCTTCCGCCAGCTTTTTGCCGCCTTCTTTTCCAAAAATATAATGGCGGCTGCCCGGGTCACCGGCATCGGCACCGGGTGCAATAAAATAGCTCATGTTTTCCACCAGCCCGATTACGGGCACACTCAGTTGCGCCTGCCCAAACATGGCAATCCCTTTCTTAGCATCGGCAAGGGCCACGTCCTGCGGGGTAGTAACAATCACGGCCCCGGTTACGGGCACTGTTTGCATCAGCGTAAGGTGTATATCGCCGGTGCCCGGCGGCATATCTATCACCAGGTAATCCAGTTCGTCCCAATATACATCGGTCACAAACTGGCGGATAGCGCTGCTTGCCATCGGCCCCCGCCAGACCACTGCATTTTTTTCATCCACCAGCAGGCCAATGCTCATCAGCTTAATCCCGTATTTTTCCAGGGGCACTATCATGCCTTTGCCTTCCACCTCCATCATTAATGGCCGCTCTCCCCGCACACCAAACATAATAGGCACGCTTGGGCCATATATATCGGCATCCATCAGCCCTGTTTTTGCACCGCCTTTGGAAAGCGCCAGCGCCAGGTTGGCCGCAACGGTTGATTTGCCCACCCCACCCTTTCCGCTTACTACGGCAATGATGTTTTTTACCTTCGGTAAAACAGCTCTTGTGTCTGTCCGGCGGGTAGTGGTATTGGATGAGAAATTTACTTTCACCACGGCATCTTTGCTTACCAGCATTCTAATGGCATTGATACAGGCGTTTTTTATCTGGTCCTTCATGGGGCAGGCAGGCGTAGTGAGCACTACCGTAAAAGAGATATAGTATTTTTCTATCACTATATCCCGCACCATATTGAGGCTTACAATATCTTTTCCCAGGTCAGGTTCCTGCACATTCGACAGCGCTTCCAGTACTTTTTCCTTGGTCATTTTCAAAGCTTATGTTAAATCAAAAGCGGACTGCAAAGGTAAACACTCACCAGCCTATTTTGTTGGCCGATTTCAGTAAGTTGTGCTTATTTTTGAATGGTGAAGAAAATTGTACAATACCTCTTAATACTGGCATTTCTGGTACCCATTTCTGCCAAAGCCCAGTTTGAAACAGCCCGGGATTCTGTAGTGCAGCTTTATGGCGTGATAATGACGGCCGACAGCCTGGTGGGCATACCGGCAGTAAGCGTGGTAATTAAGGGTCAGAACCGGGGTACGATGACCAATAACGACGGTGTGTTTTCTATCCCGGTGCTGAAAGGCGATGAAATTGAATTTACCCATGTCAGCTATAAGCCAAAAACCATTTTAATTCCCCGCGACCTGGAAGGCAATCAATTCAGCGTTATTCAACTGATGGTAGCTGATACGGTATACCTGCCTGCTACTATCATACGGCCAAGGCCAACGGCAGAGCAATTTGCCCGTGATTTTGTCAATGCCGATTTTCCTGATGATGATATAGAAATAGCCCGGCAAAATACCAGCGCTGCCAAACGCCGCGTGCTGCTCCAGATTACTCCCGGCGATGGTGGCGAAGCTACCCGCATACAGTTTAATAAAGTAGCCAACCGCGCCGTATACCAGGGGCAGGTGCCGCCTATGAATATCTTTAACCCTGCTGCCTGGGCCGACTTCATACAGGCATGGAAAAGGGGAGATTTTAAGCGCAAATAATTTTGCCGGCTTGCAGGCTCCTGCTATTAATGCTTAATTTTTAATTGATAATAATTAATAATGAGGAATTAATAATAGCTTCTCCCCGCTCATGCTGCTCTCCTGCCATTTTCTTACTTTCGCCAAAATTCTTTCGTTCATTTTTTATAACTGACACCATATGAAGATTGCAGTCATTGGCGCCGGTACTATGGGCAACGGGATAGCTCACGTATTTGCGCAGCATGGATTTCCGGTATCGCTGATTGATATTTCAGAAGCGCAGTTGCAGAAAGCAATAGCCACTATCACCAAAAACTTGGGACGGCAGGCTGAAAAAGGGCAAATATCAGCAGAAGTGCAGCAGCAGGCGCTTAATAATATTGGCACCAGCACAAGCTTTGATGCATTGGCCGGTGTATCTCTTGTAATAGAAGCAGCCACAGAAAATAC
>DAOLFO010000423.1:0-2427 GCA_035326305.1 Chitinophagaceae bacterium | reverse complement strand
AACAACCGGGCAAAAGCCGTGGTAAGCTACCTGGCTGCGCAGCAGATCAATCCGCAGCGCCTGGTGTATAAAGGCTATGGTTCGGCAAAGCCCGTACGCAACAACGATTCGGAAGAAGGCAGGGCCGCCAACCGGCGCACGGAGCTGAAAATAATCGGGCGGTAAGCCCTGTTCCGTTACTGTCATTTCCCTTATTTTTACGGTGCTGCTTATTGAAAATGCCAGACACCAACACCACTTTACTCTATCGCATAGCGCTCACCCTGGTGCCGCAAATAGGCCCTGTGCAGGCCCGCCTGCTGCTGCAACATTTTTCTGCAGATGAAATCTTTCGCACCCCTCAGCGCATTTTAGAAAAAATAGAAGGCATCGGGCAAATACGGGCACGCAATATTGCCAGGTTTTCCGGCTTTGATACAGCAGCAGCCGAAATTGCTTTTATTGAAAAAAATAATATCCGGCCGCTATTCATTACAGATGCTGCTTACCCGCGCAGGCTGCTGCACTGCTACGATGCGCCGCTGATGCTGTACTATCGCGGTGCTGCCGACCTGAATGCCGAACGGGTCATAGCAGTAATTGGCACCCGCAACCCCACAGAGTATGGAAAGCTGCAAACGGAAAAGCTGGTAGAAGAAATGCCCGCTGAAGGCTTGCTGGTTATCAGCGGGCTTGCCTATGGCATAGATGCTGCAGCACACCGGGCCTGTGTAAAAAACCAAATCCCCACGGTAGGTATACTGGCCCATGGGCTGGACCAGGTATACCCCCCGCAGCACACCAGCCTTGCCAGAGAAATGACGGGACTGGGTGGCCTGCTGACCGAGTTCAGAAGCTGTACAGCTCCCGACCGGCACAACTTCCCGATACGCAACCGCATTGTAGCCGGCATGGCCGATGCTGTAATAGTAATGGAAACAGGCCTGAAAGGTGGCAGCATCATCACAGCAGAACTGGCCAACAGCTACAACAAAGATGTATTTGCCCTGCCGGGAAAAATAACAGACACCAAAAGCACCGGGTGCAATCTCCTGATCAGGAACAACAAGGCAGCTTTATATACCGATGCGGCTTCCTTTACTGAAGCAATGAACTGGTGCGTGAAAAGAAAAAAAGTGTACCAGAAACAATTATTTACGGAGCTGAACGATAATGAAAAAACAATCCTGTCGCTGCTGGAAAGCACCACGCCGGTGCATATAGATGAATTAAACAACCGGAGCGGGCTGAGCAGCAGCCATGTAGCCGGCGCCATCCTCAGCCTGGAACTGCAGGGGCTTGTAACTTCACTGCCGGGAAAAATGTATACGGTATGTTAATCCCGGGGCAACGAAAGGTATTATCTCTTTGTCATCTTCTTTACCCGAAACGATTTTATATTTTTGACTTATGCTGAGAAGAACCGGAAAAGCTGTTTTGTTAGTCACCCTCCTGCTCACGCAGGCATATTATGCCCAAAGCCAGGCCTGCACTACACTGGGGCAAACCCCGTCCACCGCATTTCCGGTATGCGGCAATACATCCTTTGTCCAAACAAATGTCCCTATTTGCAGAACAAATGATTTATACGTGCCCGGCTGCCAGGGCGGAGCCGGTTATGCTAATAAAAATCCATTTTGGTACAAGTTTACCTGCTTTGTTGCCGGCACGCTGGGCTTTGTCATCAATCCTGCTGATGCTGGTGATGACTATGACTGGCAGCTCTATGATATCACCGGGCTCAACCCCGATGAAGTATATACAAACGGTAATATCATTGTCACCGGCAACTGGGCAGGTAACCCCGGGCCCACGGGCACGTCAGCAAACGGTGCCAACTACATACAGTGCGCATCCTCCCCCACCGGTAATGAGCCAAGATTTGCCAGAATGCCCCAGCTCATTGCCGGGCATGAATACATTTTGCTTGTCAGTCACTTTACCGATTCGCAAAGCGGCTATACACTCACTTTCGGCGGCGGCACCGCCGTCATTACCGACCCCGCCACCCCGCACCTGCAAAAGGCAAGCCCTGACTGTAACGGACAGGTGCTGAAGTTAAAGCTGAATAAAAAAATGCGTTGTAACTCCCTGACCGCAGCCGGCAATGAGTTCAGCATTTCCCCGGCCCTGGCCACAGTCACATCTGTTACACCCATTAACTGTTCTGCCGGATTTGATTTTGACTCAGTAGAAGTCACTCTTTCCAATCCGCTGCCGGCCGGCGATTACAATCTTATCATCAATAATGGCAGTGACAATAATACATTGCTTGACAACTGCGGGCATGCCATTGCGCAGGGTGAGTCCGTTCCGTTCCGGCATGTGGTGCCGCAGCCTATTTTTGCCGACAGCATTGGTACCATCGGCTGTGCCCCGGATGAGCTGAAATTATATTTTCCTAAAAAATTACAGTGCAATTCTATCGCACCCGACGGAAGCGACTTC
>DAOLFO010000422.1:0-2431 GCA_035326305.1 Chitinophagaceae bacterium | reverse complement strand
CGGCATCCATGCATATCCGTAAAACCACCTGCCTGGCAGCAGTTGCCTGCACACTTTTTGCTACGTCCGCTGCTGCCCAATGCCACCTGCCCGCAGCTCCGCTGGCTAAGCGAATAGAGCAATCCATCGTCATTGCCGAAGGCACTGTCATTGCACAAAAAAGTTTTTGGGATGAGGCGCACCGGGTTATTTACACCGCAAGCAGCATAGCCGTACGTGCCTGGTACAAAAACGGGCTGCCTGCCGACACTATAGAGTTTATCACACCCGGTGGCCAGGTGGATAATGACCTGCTGAAAGTATCCGGCGCCCTTGAACTGCGGCCCGGCGATAACGGCATTTTCCTTACCGGTATACCGGCGCCTGCCGCGATAAACAGAAACCGGTCCGGCAAACAGCAATACTTTGCCAGCCATGGCATCTACTCCTTCCTCCCGGTACACACCGCATCGCAATCAGTACTGGATGAAGGGAAGACAATACAGCTATCAGCCTTTACCAGCCTTGCACGGGGAATAACCGGCCAGCAGAAAAAAACAGTACTGGCAAAAAATAACGCTACGGATGTGCAGCAAAATATTTTATCAGCCATCACTTTATTTTCACCCGCAACGGTCACTGCCGGCACGGGCACCACGATAACCATTACAGGCACCGGCTTTGGCAATACGCCCGGCACTGTTTTCTTTCGCAACAGCAATACCGGGGGTGGCAACTTCATTGGCACCAGTCCCAATCATATCGTTAGCTGGGATGATAACACCATCGTAACACAAGTGCCCACAGGAGCCGGTACGGGTACATTTTTTATACAGGATGCCCTGGCCGTTAACTCCCCGCTGACCGCCACACCACTTTCAGTAACATACAACATCACGAATGTGACACAGGGGGATGGTACCATACACCGCACCTACCTCATAGATGATGGGGCAAACGGAGGTGGCGGCTACCATTTCCTTTTTTAAAACAATACTGTAAATAATGGCGAAGACTTTACCGCCAATGCAGCAGCTATGCAGCGTATAGCAGAAGCGGCAGGCAGGTGGGTCAGCAGTGTGAGCTATCCGCTATATGCACAGGGCTGCGCCGGTACTACAGCCATGCAAACGCCGGGGCCGGACGGCACCAACATCATCAGCTTTGACAGCGATGCCTGGGACCTGGATGTGCAAAGCGGCAACAGCACATTGGCCGTAGCCTATTCTTATTATTCCCGGTGCAGTGGCGGCGGCAACTGGGAACTGGTGGACATGGATATTATTTTCAGGCGAAACGGCAACCCCAATGGTACCGGCGGCGCTGTAAACTGGAATTTTTCTGATGCAGCACCGCTTGCAGGGCAAACAGATTTTTTATCCGTAGCCATTCATGAAATAGGCCATACGCTTCAGCTTGGGCATATCATCAGCCCGGGCAGCGTGATGCACTATGCTATTGCCGCCGGCACTATGTCCCGTACCTTATCTGCCGGCAGCGATATTGCCGGCGGCCAGGATGTAATGAATGTATCCAAAGCATACAACCCACCGCTCCTGCCCTGTGCCGGTGACTTTAGCCAGCCGCGGCAGGCTGCAGATTATATCGCCAGCGCCGATTGTAATGTGCTGGTAATACAGCTTGCTTCCTTTTCTGCCAGGGCAGACATGAACCACGCTATACTGGAGTGGGAAGCAACCAGCAGCGCAGGCGACCAGTTTATCCTGCAACGATCAGCCGATGGATACAGCTACCAAAACATCGCCACCATGGATGCCCGTAACGGCAGCGCTGCATACAACTGGACAGATAAAAACCTGCTGCCCGGGCTTTACTATTATCGCCTTACGCTTGCCAATAATGATGGCACTATCAAATATTCTTCTATAGAAAAAATAACTGTCCGTAACAGCAACAAAGCCTGGATAGTGACACAAGGCAGCAGGCAGCTACAGGTATACCTGCCTTACTACGGCGCCACAACTGCAACAGAGGCTCTGCTCCTCAATGCCGGCGGGCAACAGGTTAGCCGCTTCAGGCTGATACCGGGAGCACAAACAACCATAGATATGAGCCCGTACCCGCCCGGTACTTATTTCCTGCACAGCATTATCAACAGCAAAACAGTTACGGAGAAAATAACAATAGCACATTAATCTTTAGCCGCCACGGTATAAACATAAAAAAGGAGCCGCTCATTCAGAGCAGCTCCTTTTTTATTTGACAAATGCTTAATTTCATTTTTTATAGCAACCATCATGAGAACTTTTTTTACCCTCCTGTCGCTGTGCATAGCCGCCGCATCTTTTGCGCAACTGCCACCCATAAAGTTTGAACAAACGAAAGGGCAGCAAACGCCCGCTTATCATGAAATAATTGACTGGTGGAAAAAAGCAGATGCCCAATCAGGCAAGATAAAAATGCTGACAATGGGCATGACGGATGCCGGCTT
>DAOLFO010000072.1:0-12248 GCA_035326305.1 Chitinophagaceae bacterium | reverse complement strand
GAATTGGTTAACAAACCCTATGGTTGGGACAGCCGTGAGCTTACCGCCCTGGCCGAGCAGGCAGCCTTAAAATTGGGCCAGTTAGATGCCTATTCCGATATGGTTCCCAATATTGACCATTTTATACGCATGTATAAAATAAAGGAAGCCACCGTATCCAGCCGTATTGAGGGTACCCAAACCAATATGGAAGAAGCCGTGCTGGCCGAAAAAGACATCAACCCTGAGCAGCGCAACGACTGGCGGGAGGTAAATAATTATATAACGGCCATGAACAATGCGTTGAATACGTTTGAACGGCTTCCCCTTTCCTCAAGGTTATTGCGTGAAGCGCATAGCGACCTGATGAAAAATGCAAGGGGCCAGCATAAGCAACCGGGTGAGTTTCGGCGCAGCCAGAACTGGATTGGCGGCAGCAACCCGGCCAATGCGGCATTTGTACCCCCGGTGTGGGAGCAGGTAAACCCGCTGATGGGCGACCTGGAAAATTTTTTGCACAACAATGATACAGGCCTTACGCATATTATGAAAATTGCGCTGGCACATTACCAGTTTGAAACCATTCACCCCTTCCTGGATGGCAATGGCCGCATTGGCAGGCTGATGATAACGCTCTACTTTGTAGAGCAAAATGTGCTGCAAAAACCCGTGCTGTACCTGTCTGATTTTTTTGAAAAAAACAGGGCATTTTATTATGATAACCTCACAAGGGTAAGAACGCATAATGATATGGTGAACTGGTTGAAGTTTTTTATGACCGGTGTGATAGAAACGGGGCAAAGCGCCATTCAGTCGCTCAAAGATATCCTGTTGCTAAAGCAGGACTGCGAAGAAAAACGTATTTATCAATTAGGCAAAAAAGTGGCAACGGCCAAAAAACTGTTAGATCATCTGTTTTTGCAACCCGTAGTGGATGCTGAACAGGTGGCAATGGCCACTGGTTTATCATTGGTATCTTCTTATAAAATGATCGATGATTTTGTAAGGCAGGGTATTTTGCACGAAATGACCGGTTATAAGCGAAACAGGCTATTCATGTTTGAAGAATATTTTTCCATTTTCAAAAAATAAGATGAGCAGCACAGTAGTACAAAAAGTATGGAGTTTTTGCAACACCCTTCGGGATGATGGTGTAGGCTATGGCGATTACTTAGAGCAGTTGACATACCTGCTGTTTTTAAAAATGGCGGATGAATACAGCAAACCGCCGCACAATCGTAAGCTTGCTATACCGGCAAAATATACATGGGAAAGCCTTACTGCACTCAAAGGCGCAGCATTAGAGACACATTACACTATTTTGTTAAGGGAATTGGGACAGCAGAAAGGAATTTTAGGGCAGATATTTACCAAGAGCCAGAATAAAATACAGGACCCGGCCAAACTCAGCAAAATTATCGCCATGATAAACGCCGAAGATTGGCTGCTGATGGGCGTAAAAGACAAAGGCGACATTTACGAAGGCCTTTTAGAAAAAAATGCAGAAGATACCAAGAGCGGCGCCGGCCAATACTTTACCCCAAGAGCATTGATAAAAGCCATGGTGGAATGTGTACAGCCGCAGCCTAAGAAAACCATTGCCGACCCGGCCTGCGGCACAGGCGGTTTTTTTCTGGCCGCTTACGACTATATTGTGGAGCATAACAAATTAGATAAAGAGCAAAGCAAATTTTTAAAGTACCATACTTTTTTTGGAAATGAAATTGTAGCCAGCACCAAGCGGCTGGCATTGATGAATTTGTTTTTGCACAATATCGGCGATATAGACAGCGACAGCTTTATTTCTTCCGCCGATGCATTGGTGGCGCCGTCTGCCGTAAATTATGATTATGTGCTGGCCAATCCGTCCTTTGGTAAAAAAAGCAGCCAGACTTTTACCAATGAAGAAGGCGGGCAGGAAAAAGAAGACCTCACCTACAACCGCCAGGATTTTTGGGCCAGCAGCAGCACTAAGCAATTGAATTTTTTGCAACATATACGAAGTATGCTCAAAACAACAGGTGTAGCAGCCGTCGTATTACCCGACAATGTTTTATTTGAAGGCGGAGCAGGAGAAACAGTGCGTAAACGCCTGATGGAAACAACGGATTTGCATACAGTACTGCGTTTACCAACAGGAATATTCTATGCGCAAGGTGTTAAAGCCAATGTGGTTTTCTTTGATAACAAGCCCGCCGCCAAAGAACCGTGGACAAAGGAAATATGGTTTTACGATTACCGCACCAATATCCACCACACGCTCAAAAAAAACCCGCTGAAGTTAGAAGACTTAAAAGATTTTATCAGTAGCTACAACCCGGCCAACCGTCATAAACGGAAAGCAACCTGGAGTGAAAAAAACCCTGACGGTCGCTGGCGGAAGTTCAGTTATGATGAAATCATTACCCGTGATAAAACATCACTGGACATCACCTGGATAAAGGATAAATCACTTGCTGACCTTGATAATCTTCCTGACCCGGATGAATTAGCCGGAGAGATAATAGAAAATTTAGAATCCGGGCTGGAGAGTTTTAAAACGATTATTGCATCGCTGAATAAGTAGGTGACTCTTTTTCTACTCGTAGAAAAACTCCCCGCTAATGCAAGGTGCTGGTTCTATGCCGTTTTTTCTGTTACTTATTATTTTTGGGCTACGTCAAATATTCCTGAATATGGGCCTGATGCTGCTTTGAATTTCCCTGCCGGGGCTACAAACAACATTAACCTACACTTTCGGGGCAAAATAGATCCTTTCTCTGTTTTTAAATCATTGATTCATACTGGCTATATAAAGTTTGGAGACTCCCTGCCGGGTTGCCATTTTGTCAAAGAATACATGAATTAGCCGGCACCCGGTATCTGCAGTATGCCTTAAATACCCCATCAAGTACCCGGATACCGGCTTTAGATAAACCAGAAACGACGACCAAACAGAGATTCTGTTACTATTTACCCTGATCGGGCTACTTTTCAAAAATTTTCGTTGCTGAACTTTGTGCATCAATAAGCACATTATGGGCATAGTAAAATTTTTGATCGTCGTCACGAATATTAATATATACGCAAGTGGTAAATATCCTACCGGTTTGTGGTTGAGTGAGCTCACTCATATATACCATGCGGCGATAGCAAAGGGCTACACGGTGACTATTGCAAGTCCGGAAGGCGGCGATATCCCGGTTGATCCGGAAAGCCTTAAATTTTTTACCCTCGACAAAGTGTCAAGGAAATACTGGAAAGATCCAGCTTTTCGGGCACTACTCAGGGAAACCAAAAGCTTAACAATAGTTGAAGATGAACAGTTTGATGCCGTGTATTTGGCGGGAGGCCATGGAACTATGTATGACTTCCCAAATAATACGGTTCTTCAAAATATCATCGTAAAGCAAAACGAAAACCATAAGTTGATAGCTGCCATCTGTCACGGTGTTGGCGGCCTGGTTAATGTAAAACTTAGTAATGGACATTACCTGATTGAAAATAAAAAAATAACCGGGTACAACTGGTTTGAAGAAAGCCTGGCACGCCGGAAAAAAGAAGTGCCCTTCAACCTGGAAAAGGCGCTGAAGGAACGTGGGTCACGTTATGAAAAAGCCTTTATCCCGATGACATCACATGTGGTTGCAGACGGCAACCTCATCACCGGTCAAAACCCTTTCAGTTCTAAAAAAATGGCGAAAGTGGTGATGCGTGAATTAGAACGGCAAATCGCTAAAGCGTCTGAATAATGGTGCTTCAGGATGTTACCAAAAGGAACCAAAGAACAACCCTCCTTTTTAATTGAAGAATATGCAAACAATCTTAGGGGCAAACGGACAAATAGGTGAAGAGCTTGCAAGAGAGCTAAAAAGAAATTTTACCTCTGACATCAGGATTGTAAGCAGGCAGGCAAAAAAAATAAATGACACAGATGAGGTTTTCTCAGCCGATTTATCTGTTCCCGGGAAAGCCATCGATGCCCTAAAAGGTAGTGATCTGGCATATTTTACGTTAGGGCTTCCTATCAGTTCCTCACTTTGGGAAGAACAATTTCCCTTAATCCTCAAAAACGTAATTGAGTCCTGCAAAATCAACAAGACCAAGCTGGTGTTTTTCGATAACACCTATATGTACCCGCAGGATGACCGAATACTTACTGAAGCAACAATTTTTTCACCTGTTGGAAGAAAAGGAGTCGTCCGGAAAATAATGGCAGAGCTGATTTTGAAAGAAATACAATCCAATGAGTTGGATACGGTGTTCTGCCGGGCTCCTGAATTTTATGGCCCTGCTAAAACACAAAGTATTACCAATACGCTAATTTTTGATAACATCAGGCAAGAAAAAAGATTAAAAATCCCCCTGAGTGCACATAAAAAAAGAAGCCTGATTTGGACTCCTGATGCGAGCCGCGCCACAGCACTGATCGGTAATACACCGGATGCTTTCAATCAAACCTGGCACTTACCAGTTGATAAAAGCCATCCAACTTACCACGAACTTATTGAGATGGCTTCCGGAATCTATGACAAGGATCTGAATTATTCAGTCCTTCCCAAATTTATCTTTCAAGCAGGATCCAAGTTCAATAAACGAATGAAAGAGCTATTGGAACTTTTGCCACGCTACCAGCACCATAATATATTTGATGACTCAAAGTTCCGTCGGCGCTTCCCGGAGTTTACGGTAATGACCTACAACGATGGAATAAAGCAAATCAGGGATGAGCCGGTTTCAGTCCGCAATAAACAATTAACTTAGTAATGTACAAATCAGGCAATCAAAGTATGAAGGCTCCGGCAAAAGTGTCATCTATTAATATGCTGCACCAGTATCTGGGGCTTCAAAGACCATCCACTGATTAGTGTATTTAATTTTAATAATGTAGCCCTTGAGCCGGGAACTGTACTAAGTTCAATTACGACAGATTTTTATGTCGTTGCTTTAAAAAAGGATTGTGCAGGAGGCAAATGCAAATATGGGCAGCAGTATTATGATTTTGATGAGGGCGTCATGTATTTTATCGCTCCTCACCAGGTACTCCAATTTGACGACGTATTGCTAAATGCCGTTAAAGGCATTGTATTGGTAGTTCATCCTGATTTCCTGCAAGGTTATCCGCTGGCCGCACAGATTAAGGAGTACGGCTATTTTTCGTATGCTGCTAATGAAGCACTCCACCTTTCCGAAAAAGAAGAAAAATCGGTACTTGATATCTTTCGAAATATAGAACAGGAAATCCATGCTAATATAGACGCTTTCACACAGGATTTACTGGCATCAAACCTTGAGCTGTTATTTAAATATTGCGACCGTTTCTATAACCGCCAGTTTCTTACGAGAAAAAAAGTAAATATTGATTTGCTCTCCAGGCTGGAAAGTGTACTGGATGATTGCTTCAGAAACAATCAATTGCAAATGAAAGGAATTCCAACCGTACACTATATTGCTGAACAACTGCACATAACACCAAATTATTTAAGCGATATGTTACGGGTACTCACCGGGCAAACAACTCAGCAACATATCCAGCACCGGCTGATTGAAAAATCAAAAGAACTTCTTTCCACGACTCATCTGTCCGTTTCTGAAATAGCTTATCAACTGGGCTTTGAACATCCCCAGTCTTTTCATCGTGTATTTAAAAAAAGTACATCAGTTTCTCCGGGAGAATTTCGGGAGTCATTTAACTGAATCTTGAGCCGGCCGGCACTCCAAACGTCACAAACCACCATAAAGCCTACAGTACACCTCCCCTGATCGCCTTGCTGATAAGCACAGCCGTGTTGGCCGCACCAAATTTCTCAATCAGGCTTTTACGATGGGTGTTTACAGTGGGTATGCTGATAAAGAGCTTCTCAGCGATTTCGGCATTGGTAAGCCCCTCAGCGATGAGCTGCAGCACTTCTTTTTCACGGCGGGTGATCACAGGAGTGTCATTAGCGGTTTCCCGCAACGAAAGCGCTGCTTCAAAACTTAAATAGGTCTTGCCCGCCGCCACCGTAGTAATGGCTTTCAGCAATTCTTCTTTCGTGGCGTTTTTCAATACATAGCCAGATGCGCCATTGTCCATCATATTACGGATAACGGGTTGCTGGTTGAAGGTGCTGAGCCCCAGGATATATACCGAAGGGAAATGTTGCTTTACTGCTTTACATAATTCCGTACCGCTCCTGTCTGGAAGGTTGACATCCATCAATATCACATCGGGCTGCTGCTGCTCCAAAAAGCTAAGGCAGGATGCGGCACTGGAAGCATGCCCCATCCATTCGATGGCCGTTTCATTTTGCAGCAGTGAACGGATGCCCTCGATCACCATATAATGGTCATCTACTATAAATAATTTTGTCTTCATCCGGTGCTTACTTCTATCAATACAGAAGTGCCTTCCCCGGGTGCAGACCGCAGATCCCATCGCCC
Organism: Chitinophagaceae bacterium; assembly: GCA_035326305.1. Lineage (GTDB taxonomy): Bacteria > Bacteroidota > Bacteroidia > Chitinophagales > Chitinophagaceae > DAOLFO01. The sequence continues at coordinate 5,867 of DAOLFO010000072.1, read as the reverse complement.
TTTCAGGAAGCCAACACGGTTTTGAATATTGCTCCACCCCATACCGCCCGGCTGCTTCAGCAAGCCAGTGTCAAATCCTTTTCCGTCATCTTCCACTGTCACAGTCAGCAGCTTTTCCTGCCCTGATGCATGCACCTGCACCACTACATGCCCGGCGCCGGCATGCCTGATGGCATTGCTTACCAGCTCCTGTACAATGCGGTACACCGCAACGGCAGTGGTCTGCCCGATAACGGCATCCTCCATACCAATAGACTGGTAGCGGGTATGGATAGCGCCACTGCGATCCAGCTCGCTGCAAAACTCTTTTAATGCAACATCTAACCCGTATTTCACCAGCATTTCGGGCATCATATTGTGCGCCACGCGGCGCATTTCTTTGATAGAGCTGTCGAGCATATCAATGCTACGCTCAAATGCCTGTGCATTTTCCGGTGTAAGGATGAGGTTTTCTTTCATATGCTGAAATGAGTATTTAATGCCGCTGAGCATACCACCCAGGCCATCGTGCAGGTCTTTGGCCAGGCGGGTACGTTCCTGCTCCTCCCCTTTTAGGATGGCTTCGGTAGCGGCTAATTGTTTTTCGGTTTCTAATTCATCTATTTTTGCCTGTTGCAATCGCTGACGGTGTTTGTAGTTACGGTAGCCCAGCAATGATATAATTAATAAAGCCGCTGCACTCCCTATCAGAATGTAATTTAAAATGCTTTTCTGTTTTAGCTGCGCCTGTTGCAATGCTATCTGTGTTTCCTTTTTTTCTGTTTCAAACTGTTTGGAAAGCACCAGGGTTCTTTGTTGTATATCGACGCCTATCAGGCTGTCTTTTATTGCTTCGGCGGTTTCGCCTACCAGGAATGATTCTTCCATCCGCTGCATGCCTGCCAGAATAATAGAAAGTGTGCCTAAGTTTCCGGCATGTTCATCTCTAAAACCATTTTTCTCGCTTAAATCCAATGCCTGCATGATGTACTTATGCGCCTCATTCAAATTATTTTTTAAGGCATAATAATTGGCCATACCCCTGGTAGCTTTTGTTTCACTTTGAGGTAAACCTAACTCCCTGCTAAGTGCAAGCGCCTTTTTCTCGTAAAATAGCAAACTATCTGTTTGCAATGTATGCATATGAACATTAGCCAAATTTTGCAGTAAGGTCTTTTCATATATTTTGTAATTCGCTTGTTTGGCCAATGCCCATGCTTCCCAATAGTAAACCAATGCCGTATCATATTGCTTTAGGCTCATATAGATATTGCCGGTATTAGAAAGTACACTTACCAGTGACAATGGGTCGTCTGCATTACGCAGCACAGCTATCGCCTTTTTGCCGTAGTCCAATCCTTTGGCAAAATGGCGTAGTTCATAGTAAGCAACCTGGAGCAAATCGTTTACCCTGGCTATTAGCGCCTTGTCTCCGGCAGCTTCAAAATGTTGCAGGCCTTTTTCATAATAAAATACGGCACTGTCGTACATGCTCATATTAAGAAAAACATTGCCAAGATTCGTATTCGCTTTCCCCATCATTGTCCTGTCATTCAGTTCAGCAGCTACTTCAACGCCCCGTTTGTTATATATCATAGAGCTGTCGTATTGCCCTCGTTCATTGAGCAAGTAGGTATAATTGGCTATAAATTTTATGATCCCCTGCTTATAGTCCAGTTTTTCACTCAGGCTGCCGGCCATCAGGTAATATTTGCCGGCAGTGGGGATGTCGCTTCCTTCGTATTGAAAACCGATATCAATAAGCAATTGCACTTTAGCCGTATCCTCTTTAGCAACTGATAACAGGTGCAGCAGGCTGTCTTTGACCTTATCCGTCTGCGCACAGGTATTTCCATACCAAATACTCAATAGCAATATGATTGCCAGTCTTTTCATACAGATCCGTTGAAAATATTATTCAAAAAAACAACTAATCCCCCTACCCCGCCCTCCTCTTTTTTAATGATTTTTTATCCCGGAAAATCATCTTTTTTAACGATAGGAAAGCCTTATGGTATGTGTAAAATTTGTTTACTGAAAATAATCAAATTTTACCGCAATGAAACCATTATTCAATTTATTAACGGCAACCAGGGTGATACATCCTTTGGATAACCGTGCAGCAATAATAATGCTTGTCGTTATGCTGGCAATCACAAGCATCTGCCGGGCGCAGGCTAATACGTCAACCAAGCCTGTAAAAGAAACCACCGAAATTAAAAACCCGGGTATCAATACGCAAATTAAAGTTGCAGATAAGAAACTTGGTACTACTCCCAAGGTGATTGATAAAGACATCGTATCAAAGTATAAGGTAGTTACTCCTACTAAAGGCAAAGACTTAACGGTGGTGATAGACAAGGTAGTTGATAATTCTACAAGCAGTTTAAACAAATATACCGTTCAATATACGCTTATCAACTGTGGCACTGAAGATATAGACATAACGGGTGTAACAATGCAGGGTAAATTTTCAGGTAATAAACCGGGCGGAGGCACATCATTAACACCGGATGTATTAAAAGGCAATAATGTTCTGAAACCGGGTAGCTATTTTAACGGAACAATGACCGCCGCCTCACAGGAACTTTATACCACAGAAAATCTGTATAAATATGTTTTGATGGCCGATGCCTCCAATAAAATCGCCGAAGCCAATGAAAATAATAATACGGCCGAAGCTACAGTTAAAGGGCATTTGCCGCCGCCGCCTTCTGTATGCGACCCTGCAAATAAACAGGATATCATCTTTACAGCAGCTTCTGTTACAAAATACGTTGAGCATTTAAACAGAATGGAATTTAGCTATACGGTTAAAAATGTAGGACTGGGATATGCAACGCTTACTCATATATCCGTAAAAGCTGAAATTACCGCATTGGGTGGAAAAGTTGTAAGCACAGCGCAAACCTGTCAATGTCTCGGTAAAAATGCATCTAAAGGGCCTAAAATTCTGCAACCCGGCGAATCCTATACATTCGTAAATGATGAGTTTCCTTATTCCTATTGTTCTTTAGACGGACTGGAATCTGGCGTATGGTACACACTCAACCTTACGATTGAAACTTTTTGCCCTGAAGTTTCTACAGACAACAACAGAACAGCTGTTCAATTTAAAAAACCATAAAACCGAATGAAAAATTTAAGCCTTTGCCTATTATTTATTTCCTGTGGTATTATACCTGCAGCCTGCGGTAATCCTAATGCACAGCATCAGCACAATACTAATAATATAAAGCTGACAGGAAGTTGGCAGGCTTCTTCAGCAGAAATTTATGTATTTCATGATGACGGAAGATTTAATCATTTCAGCACCCAAAGCAAAACGGAAGGAAGGTTTACTGCATCGGGTGGTAAAATATATTTTACCAGCATTGTTTACGAAAAAGGGGAAACCTGGGAAAAAAAATATCCTGATGCGGTATATGAATATGAGATGGGAAAAGACAATGACGGCGATTATCTGAACATAGCGAATTTCCTGTACGGCGTTACCAACGTAGATATTAGTACCGCTTATACATTCAGAAAAGCAAAACAAAAGAATGATATAAGTGAAACTGCCGCAAATAAAAGCACTAACTCTTTTCAACTGAAAATCTATCATGGGTTTGATTTCCCCAATAAGCGTGTCGTTAAGTACGGCAGCAATTCCGGGCTGGCGGATCTTCGATTTTATCAGCAGACACGGCGAACGGGTGTATTTGCATACCTCGGTGCAGCGAAGATTCGTGAGTTTGATAATCCGCCCACCGGTCTTTCGGCAGCGCAAGTGGACGGATGGAATGATTATTCGTTCTCTCCCAAAACAGGAGCGTATTATGTCATTCGCTCAAGAGACGGGCGGCACTACCTGCTGCATTTGAAAAAATTTGACAACCAGGCCAGGGCGGCAGGCCACTGGCTGTTGGAGTTAGAGTGGAAAGAAATCACGATTTAAATACCCGGTAAAATATTGGCTATGCTAAAAATTATATCGCTCCTTGTTTACTTCCTGGTATGTACTGCTTTTGTACAGGCACAAAAACCTCCTGCTAAAAAACAACCCGCCAAAAAGGAAGCGTCTATGGAAGAAACGATGAAAGAGCTGAAAAAGCAGATGGAATCCATGAGCCCCGAAGAAAGGAAAATCATGGAGGAAACAGGGATGTTTGACCTGCTGAAACAGGTTGAAAAAACAACCCGGGAAGCAGATAAAATGGGTGTTGACATAAACGCTGCGGCTGCCGCAGATCCCCAAAAAATCCCCGCTAAGCCCTCCGGCCTGCCCATTCCGGCTACCCCTGCGGGCAAAGAGCAGCTTAAAGCTTACCTGCAACCCCTGATGCAAAGCACCAATGCTGCTATTAAACCCGACCATAAAGCGGAAATAACAAAACACCTCAACAAAGGAAAAGAAACCGGCGAAATAGCCATGACGTACCTGATCAACAGAGAGATGGACAAAGCCCTGTACCTGCTGCTCAACGCCTGCCTCACCGATATAGAGGATTATGTTTCGCTTAATAACCTTGGGGCATTTATGACCATGAGCGGCTACGCCCACAAGTCATTACCCATATTGCAGTATGTGCAAAAACAATTTCCGCAAACCCCTCCTGCCCTGCTCAACAATATCGGGCAGGCATGGCTCAGCTTAGGCCATTTAGACAAGGCTGACAAATTTTTGAAAGATGCCCTCAAAAAAGACTCCACCCAAACCCAGGCCTCCTATTCGCTGGCCGTAGTGGCCAAACACCAGGGCAATACAGCCAAATGCATTGACTACATCAAACAAACCATCGAAAACGGGGGAACCACAGGAGATGCTCTCAGCATACTCCCTAATGATGGTTCAGGAAAGGATATGGGAGAAATAATCAGGAATAAGTATAAGCAATACTATAAAAAAGACCATGCCATCACCAAACGTTTCCGGGCGCCTGCCGTACCAGCTACATATGCACAGGTAATAGCCTCCTACAGTGAAGTGGAAACATTTTTCATGGACATGCATTATACGGCAGGCGAAGCCGGCGAAACTGCCACCAAACTGGCAGAAGAACTCGAACAGCAGAAAATAAAAATTATTCAGGCTCAGAACCAGGACCTCGTCAGCATGATGCAAAACCCCGGGGACCAGGGCGCCTTACTCAGGCATCACTTCAAATACAACCACCCGCTGAAGGTACAGGCCATCATTTTTAGAGGAAAATCAGACTACAGCACTTCTTTTGAAGCCCGGATGCGCCGGGAAGAGGAAAAGCGGGTGGAAAGAGACAAACAACTTCGGGAATCGCTTGCGGGAATACAAAAGCAAATAAATGCGCTGCACAAGGAGGCAAACAAACTCGAAGGTGGCGAAAACGGAGAGGAAGAATTGAAGAGAACAGAATTGCTTGACCGGGCTTGTGAACTGGATTGGAACTACCAGGAGCAACTGCTCGCCGGCCGCGCCAACATTGGTAATCTCTATATACAAAATATGGAAGACCTGCTGAACCAGCAATTGCAGGAAGAAATTTTCTGGCGCCTGATAGAGGGCTACCCGGCTGACCCGACAGCATCGGTCTATCGGGCCTATGCTTCCTATTTAGCCGGGATTAACAGTTTACATAAGGTGTACCCCAACGTGTACGAACTGCGCCAGCCCTGCAAGGAGAATCCGCGCCAGTTTTCTCTCATCAGCGGGAAGATACAGCAATGGGAAGCCGATCATTGCAATGTAAGCTGGGGCATGGATGTAAAGGTTTTTAAAGGAAAATTTGATTGCACCGGCATGAAGATGGAGGTAAATTATGGTCCCTTAAGCGGAGGTTACGGCGCTACCCAGGATCCCGCCACCTGGGAAATCACCAGCCACACCATATCGGTAGATGTAGGCGCAGGCAAATCATTTGATGTAGGAA
>DAOLFO010000421.1:0-2439 GCA_035326305.1 Chitinophagaceae bacterium | reverse complement strand
GCATTGATATATACAATATCGTAACCGGAAAGGCTGCTGACACCTGGGAAACCGGCAATGTGATCTGCAGCAACTACCTCCAAAACGGTAAAGCGGCTGTAATACAGAATAATGGGAACATTAATTATACCAGCGATTGCAGATCCGTACAGCCCGTGGGCCAGGGCCGTGCTGCATACAACACTGACAGAAACACCGGCCGGTGAGCCACTGATGCTGCTATTAGCTCCCCCGAGCTCAATTAGTTTACCTTTATATAAATGCTTTTTCTTACATTTAAAATGCAAATTCTCCCTCTTGAATGCTGTTATATTTCCTGCCGGTAATCCGTAAACTTCTGAATAAATCAGTAAAGGATATCTTAAATCTGACTTTTATGTACCGACATCCTATTGCAGCTCTCTCCCTTTTGCTATTTTTTGCCTGCAATAACCAGGATAACAGTAAAGAAAAACAGGAAGCTGGTAAAAATAACCTGGCTATTGGCTGCTACAGCCCGAAAGCAAGCGACAGCGACTGGTACACATCCGGAAAGAAAGCGCCCAGGTTTGAAGGGCTGGATGGCGTTGATTTCAACATCTCCACTTCTGATAAAGAAGCTCAGGCGTATTTCAACCAGGGATTGATGCTCGCTTATGGATTTAACCATGCCGAAGCGGCAAGGTCTTTTTATGAAGCCATGCGGCTCGACTCTGCCTGTGCCATGGCCTACTGGGGCTTTGCATACGTATTAGGGCCCAACTACAATGCCGGCATGGAAGAAGATAATTTTCAGCGGGCTTACGAAGCAACGGTAAAGGCGGCATCGCTTATCCAAAACTGCACGCCAAAAGAAGCAGCGCTGATTGAGGCACTGACCACCCGCTATGCAGCACAGCCACCGGCGGACCGCAGCCCGCTGGATATTGCCTATGCGGCAGCAATGAAAAAAGTATATGCACAATACCCCGCTGACCCCAACATCGGTGCGCTGTATGCTGAGTCAATGATGAACCTGCACCCCTGGGACCTGTACGACAAAGAAACAAAAGCGCCGAAGGCATGGACACCGGAGCTGCTGGCCGTATTGGAGCACCTGATGAAAATAAACCCGACTCATCCGGGGGCGCACCATTTTTATATCCATGCGCTGGAGGCTTCCGCCACACCGGAAAAAGCGCTGGGCAGCGCAAAACAATTAGAAACGCTGGTGCCCGGTTCAGGCCACCTGGTGCACATGTCTTCGCATATTTATATCAACACGGGCGACTATCACCTGGGCTCGCTTTCCAATATCCGTGCCGCAGAGGTAGACAGTGTTTATACAACCACCTGCCATGCACAGGGTGCTTATCCCCTGGCATACTATCCGCACAATTATCATTTCCTGGCGGCAACAGCCACACTGGAAGGCAACTCCGCATTAGCCTGGGAAGCGGCAAAGAAATTACAAAAGCATACCGCCACAGACATCATGCGCATGCCCGGATGGGGAACCCTGCAGCATTATTATACCATTCCCTATTATGTTGCGGTGAAGCTCTCCATGTGGGATACCATTATCGCTATCCCGGCACCTGCAAATGACCTGGTGTACCCGCAGGCAATCTGGCATTATGCCAGGGGCATGGCTTACCTGGGAAAGCATGATATTGCCCAGGCAAAAAATGAAATGGAAAGCCTGCGTACGCTGGCTGCCGATACCTCGCTTCAGCACCTGACCGTATGGGACATCAATACAACGGCCGACCTGGTACAAATTGCTGCAAAAGTGCTGGGGGCAGGTATTGCATTCCGTCAAAACCAGGTGGCAGCATCCCTTTCTTTACTGCAGGAAGCTGTAGCCATTGAAGATAACCTCAACTACAATGAGCCTCCCGACTGGTTTTTCTCCGTACGCCACCATTTGGGAGCCATATTGCTTAAGGCAGAACAATATGCAGAAGCGGAGAAAGTATACAACCGGGATTTGCAGACCTGGCGCAAAAACGGCTGGGCATTAATCGGGCTGTACAATGCTTTGGCGCTGCAAAAAAAGCAGCATGAAGCGCAAAAGGTTAAGTCCGCCTTTGAAGAAGCCTGGCAGTATGCTGATTTTAAAATACTGTCATCTTCAAGTATGGTGGAGTAGAATATGCACAGCACCGGGTAGCAGGTAGGGGCTGGCAACTGGCTGCCTGTTTTACCCAAACTATACAAGGTGTATAATGGTTTCTTGTATGGTTATCAGTGATTAACCCTTAAAGGATTAAGGAACATTAAGGCTTAACTATCCATAACTCTTTAATGATTTAAATACTCAAGCTATAACACCGAACTATCATGAAGCTGAAGTGCATCAGGACTTAACTATCCTTAACTTCTTAATGGTTTAAAAAATGAGCCATTAAGGAATTAAGATTAAATTCCCTTTGCGGTTCTCTGCGCCTTCTTTGTATTTTCTTTGTGGTAAATTTTATT
>DAOLFO010000420.1:0-2442 GCA_035326305.1 Chitinophagaceae bacterium | reverse complement strand
TTACAATTATTCGGATAATGATTATAAAGTAAAAGTAAAAGTAACCGATCCCGCTACCAGCAACCAGGTATATGACCGGGTAAGATTATTTCATAATAGTTTCCGCAGCGGCTATGCCGAGCTAAGCACCGGTATTACAAATCGCAGTTGGGCAGATGAGCTGAAAATTACGGTCGCAGCGTTTCAGCTAAAAAGAGATCAGAATCACCCGGCCCTGATGACGGACCCGTACGGCGCTGTTAAAGGAAAACAATCCTCTATTGTACCTGCACTGCGCTATAAGAAAACCCTGCTGCAGCAGAAGCTGCTGATAGATCAATTCCTGGTACATAATACTGTTACTGTAAATCGTACGGATACATTGAGCGGCCGTTATGACTGGTATGGAAATTTCTATCCTGTAGCCGGTCGTGTGGGAGAAAGCAGGCAGGCGGCTTTGTCTGCTATTGATTATACAAATACAACCAGCAGAACTTATGTTCGCTACATTATTGGGGCTAAACATACAATGGAGCTCAATAACGTGTATACCTCTCTGCGGCAGAAAGGAAAAGATCCTTACGGGCCTAAAATGGATGGCACAGATATCTCCCTCATTAGCTTACCCGCTACTTATAGTAAACTGGTAACTGGTGCAGGGCTTACTTCCAAATGGCAGGAAGAGAAGTTGGAAACAACAATCATGGGCAAGTATTATCATTATCAATCTTCCGGCACCGAAGCCTGGCAGGCAAGGCCCATTACTGCAAATGATAAAGTAACACAAAGCGGTTCCAACTGGGGAATAGCGGTTGCCGCCAAATATATATCAGGTCAAAAAAATCTTTTCCGGGTTTCTGCAGAGCTGGCCAACCGCCTGCCTGACCAGGAGGAATTGTTTGGCGATGGTATATGGACGGTTCCCAATTTTACCCTGTCGCCGGAGCGGAGCCTGAACATCAATGCGGGCTATCGCTATACAAGTGTACGAAGGGATATGATAGAGATAAATGTCTTCTACCGGCGTACGCGGGATTTAATCCTGCTTGTTCCGGTTCAGGCCCCCTATGCACAATACCAAAATATACGCAATGTAAAGGGGTTTGGATGGGAAGCAGATGGTACCTACCAGCTTACTAAGGAAATTGTTGTAAACGGAAATCTTACCTGGCAGGACATACGCCTGTTCAGGCTTATATCCCCGGCGGATCAATGGCAAAACAAAGCCCGGTTGCGCAATACCCCCTATTTTTTTGCCAACGCCGGTATAACAATGCAGTTGAAAAAAATAATCGCTGCTCATGACCAGTTAAAGCTGTATAGCTATTACAGTTTTATCAGGGAATATTATCTCGAAACCATTCCTAAGCGCCTGGAGCCCGGAGGGTTCCTGGGATTATTTGGAAAAGCAGGTGTGAATACAGCGCTCATCATTCCCGATCAGCATTTATGGAGCGCCGGTTTTTCTTATAGCCCCCTGGCAGCAAAATTGTCATTCGGATGCGAAGTAAAAAACATCCTCAACCATGACCTCTATGATAATTACCGGGTACAAAAAGCCGGGAGAAGCTTTCATGTTAAAATCAGCTATACTATTCAATAATCATAAACAAGTAAAAATATGAAACCGAAAATTTTAAAGTTAATGCTGGGTTGTGCAACTGTGATGGCCTTATTACCCGGTTGTGATAAGAATGATGATCCTTTGGAAGATCCTAAAGATGAAAAATACGTCATCATCACGATGAGCGAAAACACACTCACTAAGCCGGGATATGCCACAGCATTCAACACAAAGCCTGCAGGCAATATATCTAATATAGGAACCGGTACCCTGCAGGGCATGGGTATGGGCGGCTGGCGGCCGTATAAAAACTGGTTGTTTAAAATGTTTAATACAGCCGCTAATGAAAAAGGCATTGAGCGTTTACATGTCGCTGCCAACGGCACCATTACCAGCGGGTCTTTTTTAAAGACCAATAATACGATCAATGGCTCCGGGAATTTTGTTATCCAAAATGAAACTTCAGGCTTTTACTGGGATGCGGATAAGCCTTTCATGATACAGAAATTCAACCCTACTACCTTATCACGTACCGGTGAAATGGATTTTGAAGCGAATATTAAAAAAACAGATGCCGGTATTAACAATCAATCTATCGGGCAGCATTTCCTTGCTGTTAAGAACGGAAAGCTTTTTGCTGATGTGCATTATGGGAAAAATACCGGTGCACAGAGCGGTATGTTTGATGATTTCTTCAGTGGCATTTATGTGGCAGTTATCGACATTGCTACCGGTGCTTATGAAAAAACGATCAGCTATGATAATACTGGCGGCATTACCTATATCAATGACAATGAAATGTACTCCTTTGATACCAATGGCGACCTGTACATTGTAACCCAGGGGCGCAGCGCTATAGGCGGCAAATCCAAGCTGCTGCGGATTAAAGCGGCAGCTAC
>DAOLFO010000419.1:0-2456 GCA_035326305.1 Chitinophagaceae bacterium | reverse complement strand
CTCCGGGTCACTTCGCTTTGCTCAGTGTGACAAAGCGGGACGAGGTTGCCAAGATGTACGACGCAGTGATTGATGATTGACGATTCATGATTGCTGATGTGGAGATGTATGGTGTATGATGTATGATGTACGTGGCTGCTGACCGGCTCACGATTCACGATTGCCGATTCACGCTTGTTGAGCATTTGACTTTGAGCTTATTTGTTTCTTGAAATTTGTTATTTGCTATAAACAGCAGCACAGCATATCTAATTATGAGTTACCCGGTATGAATTTGTTTTCCTCTTTTATCCGCCATATCGCTTCCCGGCAATTATTCTCAGTGCAGGATCATCTGCTGCTGGCAGTAAGCGGCGGGGTTGATTCAGTAGTGCTGTGTGAACTTTGCCGGCAGGCTGGATTCCCGTTTTCCATAGCACATTGCAATTTCCGTTTGCGCGGCGATGAAAGCGACCGGGATGAAGCTTTTGTGCAGAAGCTGGCTGCCGAATATGCGGTGAAATTTTACCTGGAAAGATTTGATACGGAAAAATATGCGGCTGCACAGCACCTGTCTGTGCAGGAAGCCGCCCGTGAGCTCCGGTATAACTGGTTTGCGCAGCTTATAAATACAATAAAGGCGGAGCAAAAAGAAAGCTGCCTGTTGCTGACCGCACATCATGCCGATGATAACGTGGAAACATTGCTGATGAATTTTTGCCGTGGCACCGGCCTTCGCGGGCTGACAGGTATACCGCCAACGGGCAGGCAGGATGCGCTGTCGGGGATTGGCGCTTCGTTAAAAAGGCCATTGCTCCCGTTTTTTAAAAGTGAATTGATACAATATGCCCGTGACCACCAGTTGCAGTGGGTGGAGGATTCATCCAATGACCAGGCAAAGTATACCCGCAATTATTTTCGCCATGATATACTGCCGGCTATTGCAAAAGCATATCCGCAGGTAAAAGATAACCTGCGGGATAATATAGAGCGGTTTACAGAAATAGCGAAGCTGTATGAACTGGCCGTTGGCGAAATAAAGAAGAAACTGTGCAGGCAGCGGGGGAGCGAAGTGCATATACCCGTGAAGCAACTGATGAGCTACCATAATAAAGCGCTGATCTATGATATCATTTCTGAATATGGCTTTACGGAAAAGCAAATGCCGGATATCATCAGCCTTACAGCGGGTGAATCGGGGCGTTATATCATTTCTCCGGGTGCAGACTGGCGTATTATACGGCACCGCCACTGGCTGATCGTCAGCCCGGCCGCTGCCGCTGTTTCGGAAAATATCATTATTGAAACAGGAGAGCGCACTGTATCCTTTGCGGGAGGTGTGCTGGAACTGAACCATAGTAATAAAACAAAGACCACAGATGACAACCGGGTAGCCAACCTGGATGCAAAGTTCGTTACATATCCGCTGCTGCTGCGCCGCTGGAAGGCAGGCGACTATTTCTATCCGCTTGGCATGCGGAAAAAAAAGAAGGTAGCCCGTTTCCTCATTGATCAGAAACTGTCAAAAGCGGATAAGGAAAAAATATGGGTGCTGGAAATGGATCAGAAGATCATCTGGGTGGTGGGCTATCGTATAGATGACCGGTTTAAAATTGACGGATCAACAAAAGAAGTGCTGCATATTTCTGTAAGTGCCGCTCCCGGAAAAAAACATTGAGCAACATTCCACATAAAAGCCCATGTCTACTTTCCGAACAAATCACTTTTAATCTTCAGGATAAACTGTTCTGCCGGATTATAATCGGTATTTAGCGCCAGCGCCATAATAATGACAAAGGCGATTCCAAACAAAGCTCCCCAGATATGGGCGGAGTGGTTAATGTTATCACGCCCCTGCCTGGCCAGGTAGGTGGATATAATAAGGTAAAGCGGCCCGAAAACATAACCGGGGATGACAGGCGGTATAAAAAACAAGCCCACTCTGTTTCTTGGCTCCAGCAGCAGCCCGGCAAATATGACGGCGCTGACCGCACCCGAAGCACCAAGGCTGCGGTAGTGGTAATCATTTTTATGTTTGAAATAAGTGGGCAGCAGGCATACAAAAAGGGCCAGCACATACATCAGCAGGTAAAATATTTTTCCCTTTTCTTCAAACAGGTATATGAAACTTTTTTCTACAAAGGCCCCGAACAGGAACAGGGAAAGCATATTAAACAGCAGGTGCGCCCAGTCGGCATGTATCAGGCCGCAACTGAAAAACCGGTACCACTGGTTGCGCTTGCTTACTGCCGGCGGGTAAAAGATAAGATCGTCAATGATTTTCTGGTTACTAAATCCCCCCACCGAAACCAGGGCTGTGATAATGATGATGACCAGTGTGATTGTTAATTCCATTTCTAAAAAATTCTGAACCTACAAAATACTTATTTGTGATGATATTTTTCATTCCTGATAATAGTGCAGGCCCGGTAAACCTGCTCTGCCAGCAGCAGGCGCACCAACTGGTGCGGAAATAC
>DAOLFO010000418.1:0-2458 GCA_035326305.1 Chitinophagaceae bacterium | reverse complement strand
CCATCACAAGGCGGATAAAATATTCCCCCCCCCCGGTACAGCTAATAGCTGCGGTTTTATTATCGGCATAGGTCCCCGCCCCGATAATGGGCGCATCCCCGATACGGCCAAATTTTTTATTGGTCATGCCGCCTGTGCTGGTAGCAGCCGCCAGGTTGCCCTGCTGATCCAGCGCCACTGCCCCTACCGTGCCATACTTGCCGCCAATACCAATGGACGAAGCGTAGAGGTGATCTTCATTCTCCTGCGGGAGCACAAAGCTTTTTCTTTTGTCCCCGCTGGTATCTGCATGATCAAGCACCGCCCTGGCCGAATCAAGCCTCCGCGCCTGCTGCAACCCCCGCCAGCGGCTCTCTGTATAGAAGTAAGAAGGATCCACGATCTCCAGCCCGTTTTGTGCTGCAAATTTTTCGGCACCTGCTCCCGCCATCATCACATGCGGGCTTTTTTCCATCACCGCACGGGCTGCGCTGATGGGGTTACGTATCGTAGTTACCCCTGCCACCGAACCGGCAGCCAGGTCTTTCCCGTTCATGATGGAAGCATCCAGCTCGTTTTTCCCTTCGTTGGTAAATACCGCTCCTTTGCCTGCATTAAAAAGCGGGTTATCCTCCATGCTCCTCACGGCAGCCTCTGCAGCGTCCAGCGCCGTTCCCCCTTTTTGCAGTATTTCCTCTCCCCGCTGCAGGGCCTGCGACAGCGCCTGCTGGTAGGCTTTTTCCCGCTCAGGTGTCATTTGCGATTTTAATATGGTACCGGCCCCGCCGTGTATCACCAGCACATAGTTCTTTTTACCGGCAGTGCCCTGGCCCATAGCATGGGCAAAAAAGAAAAGTGAAAAAAACATAAGGAGCTTTCCCATCTTGATTTTTTTGAGCAATTTACTGAGTAAATGACGATACTCAGCCACAGCTCCCGGTTTCACTATAATTTTACAGTATTTGCCGGGGCCGGTAAGCCGCTGGTATTGTATTTGCCTTACGCAGGTGAATAGCTAATTTTGCGCCTTTCAAACCTTTTATCTGAAACGACTCCGGAAAATACTGCTCTGGTTCTTTCTGTCCCTGGTGATATTACTAATCGGGGCATGGATATTTGTCCAGACCCCTTTCGGGCAAAACTGGATTGTAAAGCAGGTAACCATCCGCCTTTCCAGGGACCTGGATACAAAGATTCAAATAGACAGGGTTGATTTTTCCCTTTTCAACAATATGCACCTGCAGGGCGTACTGGTGGAAGACAGGCAACAGGACACCCTGCTCTATGCCGGCGAAGTAAGGGTGCGGATCACCGACTGGTTTTTTTTCAAAAAAAATATTGAGCTGAAATACATCGGGCTGGATAATGCAAAGATCAATATGTACCGGACAGACAGTGTATGGAACCACCAGTTTCTTATTGACTACTTTTCCTCCCCTTCATCCGGCCAGCAGGCAAAAGGCGGCACCCGGCTCAATCTCCGGGAAATTGACCTCACAAATATCCTCTTTATACAAAGAGATGACTGGATCGGCAAAAGCATGACGATAGCCCTGAGCGCTTTTGAAGTTGATGCAAATGATGTAAACCTGGATAAAAAAATCATTCAGCTGCGCTCACTAAAGCTGGTAAATCCTTATGTAAGCCTTGCCAACTATACCGGCCGCCGGCCTGACTCAGCCCGAAGGCCCGCGCTACCAAAAGAGGAGGCGGCTGCGCCTGACTCCCTGCTGAAATGGAATGCGGCCGGCTGGGTGGTAAAAGCCGATAAACTGACGATTGAAAACGGCACTTTTAAAACAGACCGCCAGAGCGACACACCTGTACTGAGCTATTTTGATGGCCGGCATATTGACTTCAGCCGCATCAACAGCAGCTTTTCCAATATCAAATGGGAAAAAGATACCATCACAGCGCAACTGAGCCTGCAAACAAAAGAAAGGAGCGGCTTTGAAGTAAAGGGCATGAAGGCGCAGGTGAAAGTGACTCCGCAGGAAATGGCTTTCAGCAACCTGGAAATAAAAACCAATAACAGCACCATCCGGGATTACTTCCGCATGAGCTATGACGACTTCAGCAGCATGAACAATTTTATTCATGCTGTAAACATGCAGGCCCGGTTTAAGAATACACATATTGACAGCGACGATATCGCCTTTTTTGCGCCTGCGCTGCATACCTGGAAAAAAAATATTGATATCACCGGTGATGTGCGCGGCCCTGTGAGTGCGCTGGTGGGTGAGCAACTGCTGATAGAAGCAGGGCAAAATACCCTGCTGAGCGGCGATATCAGCATGACGGGGCTTCCGGATATCAACCAGACTTTCATTGATTTTACAGCAGAAGATTTTAAAACCAACTATACCGATGCTGTGGCGCTGGTGCCGGCGATACGCCAGGTCACATCACCTGATTTGCACAAGCTGCAATACATCCGCTTCAAAGGCAGCTTTACCGGCTTTATCCGCGACTTTGTCAC
>DAOLFO010000071.1:0-12536 GCA_035326305.1 Chitinophagaceae bacterium | reverse complement strand
TAAGCAGTTAGTTTTGGTTGCGACCCCTGTTTCCACAGGGGTCTATTTTTTTATATACCTGTACCAGCTATAAAAATACCCGCTTATACACCCCACAAAGTCAGCCACAATATCGCCAACATCAAAAGAGCGGTTAGGCACCAACTCTTTCTGTACAAACTCCATCAGCACACCATATAAAGAGCACAGGATGCCGGCGTATATAAAAAATCGCAGAGCAGCCGCTTTACCGTCAGCCAGCCTGCTTTTATAATGCCCGTAGCAGAGCAGCCATACCATGATGGCAAACATGCCCACATGCACCCACTTATCAAAAAGCGGGATATAGTCTGTCCAGTTTTGTTTGGGAAATTCAGCACCCGGCAGCACCAGTAAAAAAGTGGACAGGGCTATCCAAAACAAGGCAGGAAGAAAATATTTGCTCAAGGATATTTTTTTAGTAAAAAAGCACAGCCTGTATTAATAAAACAGGGCTTATGAAAGCCCTGTTTCTACTATTATTTTATCAAAAAAAACGGGTGCCTTACCCGGCAACTGCTTCATAACCTGCAGCGTCCAGCAGCGCATCTACGTCAGCCGGGTTATTCACTGTCATTTTTATCATCCAGCCTTCACCATACGGATCGGTATTTACCAGCTCCGGCGAAGCGGCCAGGGCAGGGTTCAGCTCATTAATAGTGCCGCTAACGGGCAAAAACAGGTCCGAAACGGTTTTTACCGCTTCCACCGTACCAAAAACAGCGCCTGCTTCCAGTTCTTTTCCAGCGGTTTCCACTTCTACATACACGATATCACCCAGTTCACGCTGGGCAAAATCAGTAATGCCGATAGTGGCAATATTACCTTCAAGGCTAATCCATTCATGGTCTTTGGTATAACGGAGATGCTGTGGATAGTTCATACAGAGTGATTTGTAGCGCAAATATGGGTAAAACCGGCGATAAGTGCTTTTTTACCGATCATTTTTTCTCATTTCACCGGAAAATTAGTGCTGTTCATGGTAGTTTTTACACCACTTGTCGCTCTGCACTTTCGCCTTCGGTTGCTGCAAAATATCTTTGTGCTCCTTATCAAAAAAAGCAGAATCGTTTATGAGAAAAGTATTTGGGCTGATCTTATCCCTGGGCATGCTGCAAATGGCGGCAAATGCCCAAAAAGTAACCGGAACAGTAAAAGACCAGGATAATAAAGTACTGGATAAAACAACTGTATCGCTCCTGAGAGCAACGGACTCCTCTGTAGTAAAGCTGGGCGTAACAGACGACCAGGGCAAATACAGCATTGATGCGCAGGCAGGCAAATATTTGCTTTCTTTTTCACGTATCGGGCATACCGCTGCGTTTTCCCGCATATTTGAAGTAGCCGGTGCAGATGTGGCCATGGAAGATATCCTGCTTGGTAAAGCAGAGCAAACGATGGAGGCAGTAGTGGTCACCTCTCAAAAACCCATGATTGAAGTAAGGGCCGATAAAACCATCCTCAACGTGGAAGGCACCATCAACGCCACCGGCAATGATGCGCTGGAATTACTGCGCAAATCGCCCGGGGTAATGGTGGATAAAGATGATAACCTGAGCCTGGCCGGCAAAAACGGCGTTATGGTATACATTGATGGCAAACCTACTCCGCTGGCAGGCGCTGATCTGGCCAACTATCTCAAATCACTTCAGTCAGCACAGATTGAAGCCATTGAGCTGATCACCAACCCCTCTGCCAGGTATGAAGCCGCGGGCAACGCCGGCATTATTAATATTAAGCTGAAAAAGAATAAAACATTTGGCACCAACGGATCAGTAACTGCCGGCTACAATATCGGCACTTATGGCAAATACAATGGCGGCTTTGCGCTGAACCACCGCAACAGCAAAATGAACATATTCGGCAATTATAATTACAACCACAGCCTGAACCTGAACAGCATGAAGATGTACCGTGAGCAGGGCGATACTATCTTCAATCAGCAGACCAGCATGAAAATGCGTAACAATGGGCATAATTTTAAAACAGGCGTAGACTTTTTCCTGACCCCCAAAAGCACCATCGGAGCCATCATCAATGGCAATATTTCTGCTAATGAAATAGAAAGCGAAGGCCCGATGAGCATTGTATACAAGCCCACCAATACGCCTGACCGGGTACTGCTTGCAAATACAAATATTGATATGAATCGTACCAACCTCAACTTCAACCTCAACTACCGCTATGCCGTAACAGGCGGCAGCGAGCTGAATATTGATGCTGACTACGGTATTTTCAACCTGCGCAATAACCAGTTTCAGCCTAACTACTATTATGATGCAAGCAATAATACGGAGCTGTACCGCAATGTGTACCGGATGATATCCCCTACCAATATTGACCTGTATGCTATCAAAGCTGATTACGAACAAAATTTCAAACAGGGTCGTTTAGGATATGGCGGACGGGTTGGCTATGTAAGGACAGATAATGATTTCAACCGCTATGATGTGATCGGCAACACCGAAATATATGATAAAGACCGCAGCAACCGCTTTGAATACCGGGAGAATGTAAATGCGGCTTATGTAAATTACAACAGGGCTTTCACCGGCATCATGCTGCAGGCGGGTGTGCGGGTGGAGAATACGGTATCAAAAGGCACATCCACCGGCCTGAAGTACAATAGCGGTTCCGGCAATTACGATCCGTACGATTCTTCGCTGAACCGGAACTATACAGATGTATTTCCCAGTGCTTCCGTCACGTTTAACAAAAACCCGATGAGCATGTTCAGCCTCACCTACAGCCGCCGTATAGACCGGCCTGCTTACCAGGATCTGAACCCCTTTGAGTTTAAGCTGAACGACTACACTTTTATGAAAGGTAACACGCAACTGCGCCCGCAGTACACCAACAGCTACGGCATTACACATATCTTTAAATACAAGCTGACCACCACGCTGAACTACAGCCATGTAAAAGATATCTTTACCCAGCTGCCGGATACTACGGAAAAATCAAAATCATTTTTATTTAAGCAAAACCTGGCCACGCAGGATATCATCAGCCTGAACATCAGCTACCCGTTCCAGTATAAGTCGTACGGGTTCTTTGCCAACATTAATACCAACTATTCCAAATACAAAGCTGATTTTGGAGGTGGTGACCGTGTGGTAAACCTTGACGCTTTCACCTTCCAGTATTTTATGCAGAACACGCTGAAGTTTGGCAAAACAAAGACATGGACGGCTGAGCTGAGCGGGTTTTATCTTTCTCCCTCTATCTGGCAGGGTGTGTTCAAAAGCGCTGCCATGTACAGTGTGGACGGTGGTGTGCAAAAAACCATCTTTAAAGGAAACGGTACGCTGAAGGCATCAGTAACAGATATCTTCCGTACCATGCGCTGGAAAGGAAGCAGTAATTTTAGCGGTCAGTTTGGCGAAGCCAGCGGAAGATGGGAAAGCCGCCAGTTCCGCATCAACTTCAGCTACCGCTTTGGCAACTCTCAGGTAAAAGCTGCCCGCCAGCGTAAGACCGGGCTGGAAGATGAAACCAAACGTACACAGGATGGTGGCGGACAGGGAGGTGTACCGGCACGTCAGTAATGAAATAAACCTTATGATGCAAAGAGCGGGACCAGTATGGTCCCGCTCTTATATTTTACCCCGCACATTCACTGCATCCCGCAGGCCATTGCCCAGCAAATTGAAAGCAAGCACCAGCAGCATAATGGCAATGCCGGGCGCCAGTGCCAGCACAGGATTTTGGGTAATAATGAAATTGTAGTTTTCTTTTATCATCAATCCCCAACTGGGCTGTGGCGGCTGCACACCGATACCTAAAAAGCTTAAGCCCGCTTCAATAACAATGGCTGATGCAAAATTGCCGGCGGCAATTACAAGAACGGGGCCAATGATATTGGGCCAGATATGCCGCACGATGGTACGGAAATGAGAAAAGCCCAGCGCCCTTGTTGCTTCTATATACTCTAACTCACGAATAGCCATTACCTGCCCCCTTACCAGGCGGGCCACGCTAACCCACATGGTAAGGCCCACTGCTATAAAAACCTGCCAGAAGCCCTTGCCCAAAGCCAGGGTGATGGCAAAAACCAGCAGCAGCGTAGGTATACTCCAGATGACATTGATAAACCACATGATGATATCATCTGTACGTCCGCGAAAATAACCGGCCAGCGAGCCCAGTACCAGGCCAATGGTCAGCGAAATAATCACGGTGATGAGGCCAACGCTTAAGCTGATACGTGTACCAACGATAAGGCGGCTTAAAATATCCCGTCCAAACTTATCCGTGCCAAGATAGTATCGAATAGTTTTCACCGGCTTATCTGCCAGGCTGGCCATTGCATAGCCCTGCCGCTCACTGATACCTTCATCAATAAACTTCTGTACGATGATGCTGTCCCCTTTTTGTTCCCAGCTTGTAACCGGTATATAATGATACGCATCCGGCCGGCCATGCAGCAACCGTTGAAAAAAACCGGTGCCGGCGGGAGCCGGATCCATTTTTACACGGATAAATGCCTGGCTAAACCCCGGCTTGTTGCCCCCTGTTTCCAGTATGATGCGGTTAGCATAAGGTGAAGGATCGGGAGCGATATAATAGGCAAAAACAGCCACCAGCGTAGCCAGCACAATTACAATCATTCCAAACACAGCCCCTTTATTCTTTTTCAGCCTTAGCCAGGCTGCCTGTTGAAATGTAATGGAATGATTGCTCATAAGGGAGAAAGATAGGAATAAATCATTTTACCTTTCTCCCCTTCCACTCATAGCCACCCCGCTGCCCCAGCAGCCCTGATATAATAACATAGGCGATATGCAGGGGCTGCAGCAGGAAAAATGTAAGCGGCCTGCTTTTATTTAAAAAGAACAGGGAGATGCTGGTAAACAGCGGCAGCTCCGCCACGGTTTTTGCCACCCACCCTGCCAGCAGCGCTATCCAGCAGCGGTAATCCCAAAAGCCATAAGCAAACAGCAGCAAAAAAGAAAGATTGAACAGGTACACCAGCAGCAGGGCGGCAAAAATTCGTTTATCTGTATAGTAAGGCGCTTTGCTGGCCCAGCGTATGCGCTGCTGAAAAAATGCCCGCCAGTCTGCCACCGGCACTGTGCTTACAATAGCGTCTTTTGCTTTCAGGTAATATACATGGCTTTTATCTGCCCGCCATATTTTATGCATCAGCAGCATATCATCACCAGAGGCAATATGATCTATGCCTTCAAAGCCGCCCACCGCTTCATACACCTCCTGGCTGTAGCCCATATTGGCGCCGTTGCACATGGAGTGTATACCCTTTGCCACTGCAGCCCCTGTTATGCCCTGCAATACCATAAAGTCGAGCGACTGAAACAGGCGTACCAGCGGCCATCCGGGGTTTATTAATACGGGTGCGGCAATGAATACGGCTTCCTTTTGCTTGCGAAAAGCCATGAGCGTAGTCAGCCAGTTGTCCGGTGGTATGCAATCGGCATCTGTGGTTATTATCCAGGTGCCCGTGGCGCCGGCAATGCCTGTGGCTATCGCTTTTTTCTTGTAGGAGTTAATGGCATCTGCCTGCAGGCTGATCAGCTTTATGCCGGGGTATGCCGCAGCTATTTTGGCTGTATCGTCCGTGGAGTGATCATCTGCTACAATTATTTCTGTAAGGTGCCGGGGATAGGTTTGCCTTAAAAGCGCATCCAGCAACCGGGCAATATTTTTTTCTTCATTCCTTGCCGGTATAATGATGGACACCTTCTCTGCCGGTACAAAGTAATGCGGCGCTTCAAATTCTTTTATATCCGCCCAGCTATGCCAGTAGTAAAGCACCAGCCATGCATACAGTATAAAAAGCCCGCAAAAAATAAAAAGTATAATCAAGGTATAGAGCAGGCACGGGCCTGCGGCAGTTTAAATATTGATGTCACCGGGCAGTTGCAGCCAGTTGCCTCCCGGCGTTTTTATAAATTTTCTTTTTCTTGTTCTCATACCACCACTTAGGGGCTGTTTTTTTCATCAGCGTATCAATGCTGCGCATGCCAAAAAGGTTCCATACACCCCTGAGCTTACCACTGAGCGAGGGCTGCAGGGCACGCAGGCTCATAGCAAACCCGCTGTCGATGTATTCCATATGATGCCAGTAGCCGGCAGGCATAAAAAGGGTATGCCCATGCTCCAGGGTAAAGTCAAGCCCCTGTGCCAGCTTCAGCGCCGGAAATTTTTCATAATCCGGTGTGCCGTTTTGCTCATAATAATGTGAAAAGTCGGCCAGGCTCAGCACCTCATACGGCTTGCGGTAAAGCTTGTGCTGCTCTTTATAGGGAAACATCAGCACTCTTTTCCTGCCGGCAAACTGTGTATGCAGGATATGAGACAGGTCTATATCAAAATGCATGTGGGTAATGCTGGTGGCCCCGCCGGTAAAGAGCATAGGGTATTTTTTTACAAACCCCTTCATCAGGTGCTCAGGCCAGGTAAAGTCATTAATCAGTTGCGGGGCATGATCAAAAATGTTGAACAAAAAAATGCGCCACCCCGCAGGCCCCCGGCTGATCATATCAATGTATTCGCCAAATGTTTTATAGTCGTCTGCGGTATTGATGGGCGTATACGCATCGCTTTTTACATTATTATAAAGCGGCACTTTTTTATCGCCGGCCAGCTCTTTAAAATACTGCCAGTTCCATTTTGTATAAGCCGGCCATTCTTTAGAAAGATCTTTAATAACCAGGGGGATGCCCGGCTCATAAAATTCCTTTCGAAATGTGACAGGGTCAATTGTATCCACCGTAGCAACCGGCTTCAATTGCATAGCTGGCTTTTTTACAAAGATAAATAAGCGGAAAATTATTAATTGTCCGGCATCCGGCAAGGTTTAAATTTTCCTAAAACCCTTGTAGCTTTAAGCCTAAACCGCTATTTTTTACGCATGTTGCTGCATATACATCCCGACAATCCGCAGCCGAGGCATATCCGGCTGGTAGCTGACACCCTTGAAAAAGGGGGTGTTGTCATTTACCCTACTGATACCATCTACGGGCTGGGCTGTGATATCCTGCAGCATAAAGCTATCGAACGGATTTGCCGCATTAAAAATGTGGACCCCAAAAAAGCGCAGCTTTCCTTTATCTGTTCCGGCCTTAGCCACCTCAGCGACTATACCAAGCAACTGCCCACCTCTACCTACCGCCTGCTGAAAGAACACCTGCCGGGGCCCTATACCTTCATTTTGCCTGCAAGCAAGATGGTGCCGAAAATATTGCAGAGCCGCAAAGACACTGTGGGTCTGCGCATACCCGGTAATAAAATCGCCCAGGCTATCATAGAGCAGTTAGGCCGCCCCATCCTCAGCGCTTCCCTGCCGGGGGAAATGGTGGAAGACTATACTGACCCGGAAATCATGCACGAAAATTTCAGGAAGGATATTGAAATAGTAATCGATGGCGGGATCGGGGGATTCATCCCGTCCACGGTAGTTGACCTCACCGGCGACAGCCCGGTGCTGGTAAGGGAAGGATTGGGAAAATGGGAGTAATAAAAAAAAGAAAATGCCGCACTGTAATGCGGCACTTCCCGTTCATGGCTGTTTATCTGCTGCTTAAATAGCACGTTTCCGTTTATTGTGCGTATAGCGAAAGGTTTCGCGGCGGTCATGCTTTTTCAGGGCATACAGTCTTTTCTTTTCGGTGTGTGTCAGGCGGCCATCCTTTGCAAACTTGCGAAAAGCTTTTTTGTACCGGATATCGTTTTTCTTCAGCTTCATTTTTTCCGTACGTGTCAGCTCAGACTTGTGAAAGCCTTTTTGGAAATGTTCTTTATCCCGCACAGTTTTGGCCGGCTGTGCAAAGGCCGCTGCAGATAAGAAAGTAAAGACTACACCAAATACAAGTATTTTTTTCATGGCTTTTATCATTTTCAGGTTAAAAATAATGTTGCAGGTAAGACATACGCTATTGCTCCGGGTTTAAGCCCGCCTGCCGCAGTTAACAATAATTAACCTTGCTTTACGGTGTACGGCGCAGAGATTGACGATTCACGATTGCCGGTTGATGTCTGATTTAATCATTTCTGATTTGACAATTTACTAATAGCTATTAGCTGCAAGATGTATGGCTCTCCGATTGCCGGTTCACGATTCACGATTGCGGGCCGTTGTCCGTCATCCGGTTTCCGAAGCAGTTTTCCACTTTTGATTTGTATACACCGGGCAATGCCGATTAAAATAACTCCGGCTGCTCCGGCAGCAGGCGAAAGCTTTTGCGGTGATAGGGGCAGGTACCGTACTGCGCCAGCGCATGCCGGTGATAAGCCGTACCATAGCCTTTATTTTTATCCCATCCGTACAGGGGATAGGCCTGGTGCAGCCTTTCCATTTCTTCGTCCCGGTAGGTCTTGGCCAGGATGCTTGCCGCTGCAATAGACATATACGTGGCATCGCCTTTTACAATACACTGATGGGGAACAGAAGCATAGGGAATAAACCGGTTGCCATCAATCAGCAGCAGCTCCGGTGAAACAGTAAGCCGGCTCACAGCCAGGTGCATGGCTTTAAAAGAAGCCTTGAGTATGTTGATCTCATCTATTTCTTCGTTGCTGATGCTGGCCACGGCATAGCTGATCGCCGCTTTCTCAATCACAATCCGGAGCTCATTGCGCTGCTGTACATTCACTTGCTTGCTGTCATTGAGCAGCGGGTGAGCAAAATCTTTGGGTAAAATAACCGCCGCTGCATATACCGGTCCTGCAAAGCAGCCCCTTCCGGCTTCATCACAGCCGGCTTCCACAAGTTTATCCTGGTAAAATGGCTTCAGCATTCCTGCAATTTTCGGAATAAACGCTGTGAAAAAGAAATCCAAAATGGATATAAGCTAACTTTGCAGCCGCTATGGCCCGTCAAATCAATGCTGTTCCTTCGTCCCGGCCGGTAGCCATCTGGTTGCTTACAGGCGTGTTCATGATCGTTGTGCAGGTATTGCTGGGCGGCATTACCCGCCTTACCGGATCGGGATTGTCTATTACAGAGTGGAAACCGATTATGGGAGCCCTGCCCCCGATGAATGAGCAGGACTGGCTGGCAGCTTTTGAAAAATATAAGCAGATAGCGCAGTATAAATACATCAACTCCCATTTTGAGCTGGGGGATTTCAAATTTATTTTTTTCTGGGAATGGTTTCACCGCCTGTGGGCACGGCTTATCGGGGTGGTGTTCATCATACCATTTATTATTTTCCTGGTGCAAAAGAGATTCCGGCAGGATATGGTCAGGCCACTGATTATTCTCTTCCTGCTGGGCGCTTTGCAGGGGCTGGTGGGCTGGATCATGGTGCAGAGCGGGCTGGAAGATGCTGAGCTGCTGTATGTGAGCCACTACCGGCTGGCCATCCATTTTATCCTTGCGCTGGTGCTGCTCTGCTATACCCTGTGGTTTGCCCTGCAGTTGCTGGTGCCGGCACACAGCATTATAAAAAACAACAGGCTCAGCGCTTTTACCAACTGGCTGATCATATTACTTACTGTTCAGTTAGTATATGGCGCTTTTATGGCGGGCTTAAAGGCAGCTACTGCAGCCCCAACCTGGCCATCTATTAACGGGTATTGGTGGCCGGCAGACTGGCAACGGCATGGTGGCAGAAGCTTTCCGGGCATCAGCTTCCTGTTTGATCATCCGCTTGTCATCCATTTTATTCACCGTACGCTTGCCTATATCATTACCGTGCTCATCATCTGGTGGACTATCAGGGCGGTAAAAGAAAATGCTTCCTCCCTTTTTATCAAATGGCGAAAATGGCCGCTGCTGCTGGTATTGCTGCAGGTAGTATTAGGTATTCTTACTGTCCTGTACGCTATTCAGCCTTCTGCTTTTCTCTGGCTGGGCGTAGCCCACCAGTTTGTAGCCATGCTGCTGCTGCTTGCATTATTTATGATGCGCTATCTTGTCAGAAAACAGTGAACTGTTAAAGCAGCGCCGCACTATTTGCTTTCAGCGGTTTAAATAGTATTTTTAACGGCAACCAGCCGCCCTACTGATGAAAGCATGGATTAAAGGTTTTTTTACTTCCTTTCCTATTCAGCTCCTGTTTCTGCATTTCAGAAAATACCAGGTGTTGCTGGTGTTTTGGTATGTGCTCTTCAGCACAGTCAACGGCAGCTTTATGAAAGGGTTTGGTGCCGACTCCCTCTACCTGGCGCCTGAATATCTTAATACCGTAAACCCGTTTGGCGCAGCGCTGGTGGGCATGTCTATCGGCATGTTCATCATGAGCTGGAATATCAGCACATTCATTCTTTTCAGCAGGCATTTCCGGTTTTTGTCTGCCACCACCAATCCCTTTCTGAAGTATTGTATCAATAATGCAATCATCCCGCTTATATTTCTTGGGTTTTACTTCTTCAAAGCATACGCCTTTACCCGGCATAAGGAGTTGATGAACATCTGGGAAATTTTTCTGCTGAGCGTGGGTTTCATCTCCGGGCTGGTTTTCCTTTTGTCCATATCATTTTACTATTTTTTCCGGGCAGACCGTTCTATTCTCCGGCGTATGATGCCCGTGATCAGCAAGCCCGGCGAGTATATTACGCATCTGCGTCCGGGAAAAGAACCCTACCATGAGCATAGCCTGCTGAATGTAAAATGGTATTTTGAAACTTTTTTCCGTTATCGCCCTACAAGGGATGTGCGGCACTACACGCCTGATTTTGTCAACTCTCTTTTCAAGCGGCATCACTTTGCGGCCATACTCAGTGTATTTGCCGCTTTCATACTGCTGATCGTAGTGGGATTTTTTCTTGAGTCGCCCTACTTCCAGATACCGGCAGCCGCCAGCATCACTATCCTGTTTTCCATCCTGATAGGAGTGGCCGGCGCCATTTCTTATTTTCTGCAAAGCTGGAGCATACCTTATTTGCTGGTGCTTGTTATTTTACTTAATTACCTGTACCAGATAGACTGGATCGATCCGCGCAATAAAGGATACGGATTAAACTACCAGAATAAAGACCAGCGCCCGTCTTACTCCAGGGAAGGGCTGCTTGCGCTCTGCACTCCCGATAAGGTAAAAGCCGACAGCGAAAACATGATTACCATCCTGGAAAGGTGGAAGCAAAAGCAGAAAACCGACCGCCCCCTGCTTGTGATGCTGAATACCAGCGGAGGGGGGCACCGCAGCGCCACCTTTACCATGAGCGTGCTGCAGCAGCTTGACAGCCTGACAAACGGCGGCATCATGGATAATATTTTCCTGATCAATGGCGCATCCGGCGGTATGATCGGTGCCGCTTATTTCCGGGAACTGTACCTGCAAAAACTACAGGGAAAAGAAATAAAGCTGCAGGATAAAAAATATGTGGACAACATAGCGAGCGACCTGCTGAATCCTGTCTTTTCTTCCTTTGTAGCCAGGGATCTGCTGGCACCCGCACAGAAGTTTCATATAAACGGCTATACTTATGTAAAAGACAGGGGCTATGCCTTTGAAGAAAAGCTCAATGCCAATACAGAGGGAGTGCTGAATAAGCAAATCCGCGACTATATCAGCGAAGAAAAAGCAGCCACTGTGCCGCTTATGTTTTTTAACTCTGTGGTGACCAGGGACAGCCGTAAAATGATCATCAGCACACAGCCCATCAGCTTTATGATGCAGGGCTGGCAGGATAGTATGCGTATGCCCGCTATGGATCCGGATGTAATAGATTTTGGCGCTTTCTTCAAAAACCAGGACCCATACAGCCTGCGCCTGCTCACTGCCTTGCGGATGAATGCCACTTTCCCCATCGTATTACCCAATGTATGGCTCCCTTCCGACCCGGTGATTGATGTAATGGACGCAGGGCTGCGTGACAACTACGGGCAGGAAACAACATTGCGCTTTTTAGAAGCTTTTGAGCAGTGGATTAATGAAAACACTTCCGGCGTACTGCTGCTGCAGATAAGGGACCGGAGCCCCGGCGCCTGGGAGTACCCGTATGTATCAGACGATATTACCGACCATGCCACAAAGCCATTTCTGCTGCTGCAGCACAACTGGTTTAAGATGATGGAATATTTTCAGAATGATATGCTGAGCTACTACAGCAGCAACCCCGGGCACAAAGTGCATAAGGTACTCATACAATACGCCGCTAATAAAGAAGAAAATAAGGCAGCGCTTAATTTTCACCTCAGTCGCCGGGAAAAGCTGGATATCCTCTCTTCTGCCCGGGCGCCTGCTAACCAGCAGGCATTTACCACAGTGCTCCGCCTGCTTGGCTATAAGTAAAGAGAATGTATGGTGCTACTAAACAAAATGATACTCAGGATGGGTTGTTTGCTCATTTGCGCCTTCTTTGTATTTCTATTTGCGGTAAATTAATAACCGCAGGGTACGCAGAGTTTTCGCTGAGGACGCAGAGAGGCAAGCAGGCCGGGCTAAAATATTCCACTTCTATCATCCAGGAATTTTTTCTGTTCAGCAGTAAGCCGGAGATTTGGGTTTCCGAACAACCGCACATTCCCCAACTGTGCCAT
The DNA here is from genome assembly GCA_035326305.1 of Chitinophagaceae bacterium. Classification (GTDB taxonomy): domain Bacteria; phylum Bacteroidota; class Bacteroidia; order Chitinophagales; family Chitinophagaceae; genus DAOLFO01. Next base: position 70 of record DAOLFO010000071.1, on the reverse strand, counting down.
TTTGGTAAAATTATCCGGCAGGGATAGCAGTTTGTTATCGCTAATGAAAAAGTAACGGAGCTTACTTAAG
>DAOLFO010000417.1:0-2486 GCA_035326305.1 Chitinophagaceae bacterium | reverse complement strand
GTGCGGGGCTATGGCATAGGCCAGTATGTTTTGCTCTTTGAGCCGGGCCACCAGTGCAGGGGCTCCTTGTGCATCGTGCAGCTCAAAGATGATGATATTTGTTTCCACCGGCAATACCTGTTTGACTATGGGGCGTTTGGCAATTGCACCGGCCAGCAGGCGGGCATGTGCATGATCTTCCTGCAGCCGCTGCACATGGTGCTCCAGTGCATAGATGCCGGCAGCAGCCAGGTAGCCGGCCTGCCGCATGCCGCCGCCAAATACTTTGCGGATGCGCCGGGCTTTTTTTATAAAATCTTTTTTACCTAACAACAGGCTGCCCACCGGGCAGCCAAGGCTTTTGCTGAGGCAAATGGAAATGCTGTCAAACACTTCACCATATTGTTTAGGTGTCTCATTTTTTGCCACCAGCGCATTGAACAGCCTCGCCCCGTCTAAGTGAAAAGCCAACCGGTTTTCTTTGCACAGCGCAGCTATTGCTTTTATTTCTTCAAAGTCGTAGCAACTGCCGCCGCCCCTGTTGCTGGTATTTTCCAGGCATACCAGGCTGGTGCGGGCACGGTGCACATCGTCCGGGTTGATGGCGGCTTTTACCTGTGCTGCGGAGATGCGGCCACGGTCGCCGGTGAGCAGCCGTACCGAAGCGCCGGAGTTAAAAGCGATGCCGCCTCCTTCGTACTGGTAAATATGGGCATCTGCATCGCAGATCACTTCATCACCCGGTTGTGTATGGCATTTAATAGCAATCTGGTTAGTCATGGTGCCGGAAGGGCAAAAAATAGCGGCCTCCATGCCAAACATACCGGCAGCCACATCCTCCAGCTTATTAATGGAAGGATCTTCTGAAAAAACATCATCGCCTGTGGGAGCCTGCATCATGGCCTCCAGCATAGGGGCTGTGGGCCGGGTAACGGTATCGGAGCGAAAATCTGTCTGCATGTACCGGTTTTCCTGCAAGATAATCAGTTCACGCTGTAAAAGCCACAGTTGGCGGCAATACCTTCGGTTAATCAGGCCGCTGTAAATTATCTTGCATCCTGTTTTATAATCCTGTTTTATTCAAAATAGTATGTCTCCACTGGTACAGGTACTGGTCATCATTGGCTCGGCAATTATGCTGGGAGTATCCATCTACCTGCTTTCTATTTTCAACAGGCTGTTTGCCAGGGTGAGGAATACGTGGCTCCGTAAAAACCTGGCGGTGCTGCTGGTGGCACTTTCTTTTATGTTTTCGCTGGTGGCCATTTCCTCTGAGATGATGATGCGGGCCAGCCAGAGCGGGATGCTGAAGGCGCTGCTTGTCCAGTTGCTCCATTCTTTTGTCATTGCCACTTTTGTATTTAATGTGGTGTGGCTGGTGCGGATGATACCTTCGGTAAAAAATGCTTCCTTTGTACGTCATCATGCCGTGGTTATTACTACGATCATCCTTTCGGCATTGTTTATTTATTCGGCTATCAACTATGTATCAAGCGGCATGAAGTTTAAAGAGCTGCCGCTGGTACTCACTTTCGCTTTTTACAATGCCTGTGCCACCGGCCTTATTTATACAGCCCTTAGCTATGTGGACCTTGACCGCAAGCGTAAGCTGAATGAAAAGGAACTGGAGCTTACCCGCCTGAGCGGACTGAAAACAAAAGCGGAGCTGGATGCGCTTCATTCTAAAGTAAATCCTCATTTTTTATATAATGCGCTTAACTCTATTGCCGACCTGTCCATAACAGATGGCAAAAAAGCCCGGAAGATGACCATAGCCCTGGCTGATCTTTTCCGCTACAGCATTAATTATAACAACAACAATTACTCCACCATCGGGGATGAGCTGGAAATGGCCGGGGTATACCTGCAGATTGAAAAGATACGCTTTGAAGATAAGCTGACTTATCATGTGGAGGCAGACCCGGAGCTGCGTTATTACCTGATACCACGGTTTATCCTGCAGCCGCTGGTGGAGAATGCAGTTAAGCACGGGCTGCGTGCTACAGGCCAGCTTACCGAAATCAGTGTGGAGGTAAAGCCCGAAGGGGAGCATATCCGTATCAGCGTGGCCGATACCGGCCCGGGCTTTCCGGCTGAGCTGAATGTGGGCTATGGGGTAAAAAGTGTGTATGATAAGCTGGATCTGCTTTTCCCCGGTGAATATGAAGTGTATATTGCTAATGAGCCGCGCAAGGAAGTAAAAATAATTATCAAAAAAAGGATAAAAAATGAGCCTGCCGTTTAAAGCCGTTATAGTGGACGATGAACCGGCTGCCCGCCGGCTGATGAAAAGCCTGCTGGAAGAGTATGCCGGTGTGGTGCAGGTAATAGGAGAGGCCGGGAGCGGTGCAGAAGCAGTGGCAAAAATAACAGAGCTGCAGACGGATGTGGTGTTCCTTGATATCCAGATGCCCGACTTTCCCGGCTTTGAAGTAATAGAAAAGCGGGAGCGGAAACCAAATATTATTTTTACAACCGCCTATGAGCAATATGCCATTAAGGCCTTT
>DAOLFO010000416.1:0-2488 GCA_035326305.1 Chitinophagaceae bacterium | reverse complement strand
CCCTATTCCTGGCAGCTATGATACCGGTGTTATTTTCGTATGGCGGTTATCAGCAGACCATCAATTTTGCCAGTGAGATAAAGCATACCAATAAGCTCCCCCCCAGCATTTTCCTGGGTATTTTGCTTGTGGTGATTTTATACATGCTGATAAACTATGCTTACACAGAGGTCATAGGCTATGAAAAAATGAAAGGCGCATCTGCTGTGGGCGCCTTGCTCTGTGAGGCATGGTTTGGCCCGGCCGGTGCTAAAGTGTTTGATGCGCTGATGTTCATCTCCGTGCTGGCTTATGTCAACGTGGTGCTGATGAGCAATCCCCGTGTGATGTGCGCCATGAGCGAAGATGGTGTTTTTCCTAAAATTTTTGCGCTCCGCCATCCGCGGACACAGGCGCTGGTTACCGGGCTTGCTGTATTTTCCGTCATGACGGTCATCATTACTTTTTTTGGAAAAAAAGTAGATAATATACTTGGCTTTACCATGTTCCTTGACAGCTTCGGTATGATTACTTCTGCCGCTACTTTGTATTATTTGCGCAAGCGAAAGCAAAACGATATAGCGGTAAAAGGAGCCTGGTCATCCCTTACGCCTTTCCTGGCCGGTTTTTTTATCCTGGCGTATATTGGCATTGCCACAGCGGTGGTGCTTAACAATCCGCAGGCAGCAGGCATAGGTATCGGGCTGCTGGTGCTGCTGGCTGTTATTTATTTTGTTACGTATGGGAAAAATGCGGGAAAGGCTGTAGCAGGCAGGGGCCAGTAGCGGTAAGCATGCAGGACTGTAATCATTTCTTTTATCATAAAAATGGCTGCACCAGTACGGTTTTCGGTTAATTTTGTTGATATGATGCTCCGATGTATGCTGCTTTGCCTGGCACTGACCGGGCAGTTGATAATATCCGCACAGGAAAAATGGGACTTGCAACGTTGTGTGGATTATGCTATCAAGAATAATATTTCTGTCCGGCAGACCGATTTGCAATCCCGCTTTTCTGAGCTGGCATTGAAGCAGAGCCGTGCGGCACAGATTCCTTCTTTCAGCTTTGGCGCCAGCGGCAGTAATAACTTTGGCCTTTCTGATAACCCCACAACGGGCATACTGGAAAACAACCGCTTTTTCAGTGTGGGCATGCAGGTACAGTCGCAGGTTACGCTGTTTAACTGGTTTGCCCGTAAGAATACTGTAAAAGCAAATGAAATAACTTATGAGGCCGACCGGGCACAAACGGAAAAAATACAAAACGATATTGCGCTGAATGTAGCCGTGGCCTACCTGCAGGTGTTGCTGGCACGGGAGCAGATAAATGTATCTGCTATTACGGTGGAGCAAACAAAAGCGCAACTGGAAAGGACACAAAAGCAGGTAGATGCCGGTACTCTGCCGGACCTTAATGCAGCACAACTGGAAGCGCAGCTTGCGCTGGACAGTTCCAGCCTTATTACATCGCAGGCTTCCGCACAGCAGTTTTTACTTCAGCTAAAAGCGCTGCTCAACCTGGATGCCGGCCTGCCATTTGATATAGCCACTCCGCCGCTTGATGCTATTCCTGTAGAGCCAATTGCCGACCTGCAGCCGGAGGCGGTATATGCTTCTGCTGTGGTCAACCTGCCGCAGCAAAAAGTAAATGAACTGCGGATTCAGTCGGCAGAAAAATCTGTCCGGTCAGCCCGCGGCTCTATGCATCCTACTATCTCGGCATTTGGCAGCATGGATACACGGTCAGTGCATTTTCCCAGCACCTCACCATTTCCTTCTGATAAAGTGCTGACACAATTCAGGGAAAACTTTGGCCAGAACATCGGGCTGGGATTGAACATTCCCATCTTTAACGCCCGCAATGCCCGCACCGCCTGGGAAAGGGCGAAGCTCAATGTTAAAAACCTGGAGCTGACCAAAGAACAGGGCGATATGCAGCTCAAGCAGGATATTTATAAGGCGTATACGGATGCGGTAGCCGCCATTGAAAAATACAATGCCAATAAAAAAGGAGAGCAAACGGCGCAAAAAGCATACGACTATGCCATGAAAAGATATGACATGGGGCTGCTGTCTACCTATGAGCTGCTGAATACGCAAAACTCATTGCAGACGGCAAGGGCGCAGGCTATCTATGCCCGCTATGATTATGTATTTAAAATGAAGCTGCTGGAATTTTATAAAGGACAGGGGCTGAAGCTGTAAAAATAACTGTACTACAAATCAACAATCAGTATGAGCAAAACAGGAAAACGGATTTTGATATTTATAATAGCTGCGGTACTGCTGGTAGTGGCATGGGTGGCTATCAAAGGGAAAGGTGATGGCGGAGTGAAAGTGACATCGGAAAATGTTTCCCGCAGGACCATCGTCGAAACGGTTTCTGCCAGCGGGCAGATATACCCGGAAGTGGAAGTGAAGATTAGCCCCGACATCTCCGGTGAGGTGACAGAGCTGAACGTACAGGAAGGCGACAGTGTGAAGAAAGGGCAGGTGCTGGCCCGCATATT
>DAOLFO010000070.1:0-12578 GCA_035326305.1 Chitinophagaceae bacterium | reverse complement strand
ATCATATTATGCGCTACCCGGCGCATTTCCGATATGGATTCATCTAATTTGTGAAGGGCATTATTGAACAGTATGCCGTTCTCTTCTGTTAATATAAGATTTCCTTTCATAGCTCCTAATTGTAATTTTACGCCGCTCAGCATACCGCCCAGCCCGTCGTGCAGGTCTTTGGCCATACGGCTGCGCTCATCTTCCTGTCCTTTCAGCAGTGATTGTGTGGCTAATAATTGTTTTTCGGTTTCCAGTTCTCTGATGCGTTGTTCCTGGTTTTTTTTGCGGTGGCTGTAATTCCTGTAACCCAAAAAGGAAATCAGTAAAAGTGATGCCAAACCGCCAATCAGCAACCCGTTCAGCAGGTTTTTGCGATTGATTTCTTCTTCCTGGAGTTTGAGTTGGGTATTTTTTTTGCCGAGCTCAAACTTTTTTTCAGTGTTGATGGTGTGGGTGAGAATCTGTTCGTTCAGCAAGCTGTCCCGCAGTTCTTTGGATTGGATTTCATAAATTCCCGCTTTATCAATATCTCTTGAAATGTAAGCCAAAGTTGCCAATTGGTCCAGGCTGAATGCTTTTTCTTTCTGCAGGTTATTTTTTTCAGAAACGGTTAATGCTTCACTGGCAAACTGAAGCGAATTGTCATAATCGCCCCTGTGCATATAGTAATAGGAAAGCCCGCGCAATGCTATGGCTTCACTTTCGGGCAGGTTATTTTTTCTTGCGTTTTTTAAAACAGATTCATAGTTTCTTTTACTTTCCTCATATTCTTTTTTCCACAGGTATACATCGGCTATATTCAGCTCAACGACGGCCAGTAATACTTCATCGTTTATTGATCTTGCTATTTTTTCTGCTTCTAAATGATAGATCAGGGAGGAGTCTTTCTGGTTTGAATTGCCATAGATAACACCTAAATTGGATAAAGCATACGCCAGCATTTTGGGATCGTTAAGGTTTCGAAATACGGCAATGGCCTTTTTGCCATATTCATTTGCCTTATCGTATTGCTTCAGCGACATATAAAGCGTCTGCAAAATATCGTTGGCCTGTGCTGTAAAGAATTTATCATCTATTTTTTCAAACAGCTCCAACCCCTTCTGGTAATTTTCCACAGCCGACTGGTAGTCGGACATATAATTATAGGAAGTTCCTGTATTGAAATAGGCTTTTGCCAAATGTACATCATCCTTCAGCTTCTTTGCCTCTTCGATTGCCCGGAGATTCCAAAACAAGGAAGAATCCAGCTTCCCCTGCATATTGAGGGCAAAGGTGTAATTGCTGATGAATTTAACTTCTGTTAAAGGGTAATTGATTTTTTTCCCCAAATCACGGGCCTGCCGGTAAAAAGACTTAGCTTTTTCCAGGTCCGAATTTTCATACCCCTGCCCGGCCTGGATGAGCAGCAGCACTTTGCTTTCATCATCTTTTGCTGTTTTTAAAACATGGAGCAGGCTGTCTTGTACACTATTCATTTGCGCTGCACCGGTAAGATAAGAGAGGAAGCTCAGCAGAGCCGGTATGAGGAATCTAATGTGCATCGGGGAGTTTATAAAAAGCAAATATCCAACTTTATTAAAGGTTTGCACTCCCCTTTTCAGGGGATTTTCTCTTCTCTGAAATTCAACTTTTCGCGGGATTGCAGCAGCCAATGCCGTGCAGCATCTTTGCTTAAACAATTTTGCACAACGCATTTAAGTAAAAAAGTTCTCTATGAAAAAATATCTACCGGTTTTCATTTTTTCAATGGTAATGATGGCTTTTTGCACCAGGAGGAATACTTCTTCTGATGGTGGCAATCCTGGTAAGCCTCCTTTTGAAATATGGATGGGACAAAAAGCCGGCTCCACCGGCAACTGGACTAAGCTGGACTGGAAAATAGTGCTGCCCAATGGTGAGTATTTCAACCAACTTCCCGCGGAAGGGTTCCTGAATTTTTCCAGAAGCCAGGCTGGCGGTACCTGGGGCACCTTTGTCATGAACGGCAACACGGGCTCTTTTACGAATCCCTACGAAAGCATTGAGGTAAAAAAAATAAGCGAAACAGAAATGGAAAGGACCGGCTATACCAACCGCCTGTACAAACTGGCGCCGGTAGATGGTGTAAAACTTTCGGGGAAATACAATACCATACCCAACTGGTCCACCATACCTAATTATCCTTATAGTGCTACTGAACCGCAGCCGATGATCGAATTTACATCCGCCGGCACTTTCAGGGATATGGGCGCATTTGTTATCAATTTTACCATGCCCAATCAATACCCGGAAAGGGCTCCGGGAAACGGCACTTATGAAATAAAAAACTTCACGCTGATATTGAATTATGAGGATGGTAGAAAAATCACCAAAGCGTTCAGCGGCGTATTTAATAACAAGGTGACGGCTGCCAGCGAGTTGGTTTTGGTCGGCGGCAACCCTTTTTACAACAAATAAATTATTCTGCCGGAGAAAGCCGGCAGGATTACCGGTTAATCATAAATTAATTCAGCTATGAAGCCGTGTTTATTTTTACTCATCATGACTGGTTCCCTTTACAAGGTAAGCGGTCAGACCCAGCCCGGTAAAATACTGACCCGGATACAAACAGATGCCATACGGCGTACAACCGAAAAGCCGGTGGAAAAACCGGATACGCTGCGGCTTAAAACGATAGGCAAGAAAGTACAGATGCAGCCGGCTCCTGCCCCTCTTTCAAAACAGGAGCCACCCACTCCGGAAAAGCCGGTCGCATACTATCTGAACACTGCCAAAGTGATCATTCGTACCGGCAACGACAGTAAAGAACAGCTTTCAAGAGTTACTTTACAGATTAGCAGGAAGGGTGGTCCGTACTCAATAAAGGATTCCGATATTAGAACCGGGTTATTTAACGACCTGCCCAATAAGGGCAACACGTATGAATTCAAAGCGAATACTCCCGTTGAGCTTAACCTGCAAAATGTGTATTCACCGGAATACAGGTGGAATGAAACATTGCTTAGTTTAATAGAGCAGCACGGGCTTAAATTAACCATAGTGTACGATCCCAACTTTTTCACCGATGCCTGGAAAATAAACCGGGTAACGCTTGTACTCAATTTTAAGGATATATCAGGCAATCCTCACCCGGTTTTGGGCAATAAGGAAGTGCATTTTATTGATGCTGCAAAGTTGCTGACGAATAACAGCCGTAAGCTTATTTGCGGAATGGATGGGTTCCTGATGTCTAAACCTGTAAAATAATAAAATACACGATGAAAGCCTTACTATCTATAATTATTATCTGTGCGGTTTCCATTGCTTCAATGGCGCAAACAAAACCCGGAACTAAACAGGAAAAGCCACCCACGCAAAAAGAAATGGAAGAGATGATGAAAGAAGCCCGGAAGATGATGGGCGAGCTGAGCGAGGAGGATAAAAAAATGATGGACAGCCTGGGTATTAAAATGCCGGATTTTAAAAATACGCCCAAAGTTTCTGACAAGCAACTGGCCGAAGCCTGGGAGGACGAAAAACGCATCGTGCCCAAAAGAGATGCGGCCCGAATAGCTTCCATGCCTAAGGTGGTTACCGCTGCCCGTATGGAAACGTATATAGCGGCCATCCAGAAAAAAATTACGGGGACACTTGATGCAGCGCTGGTGAAAATGGGTGATAAAGTATACAGCTATATACAATCCAATAGTAATAGCAGCGCAGCAGCCGGGAATATGGCTGCTGCCTTTTGGCTAACCGGAAAGCCGCAGTTAGCGTTGTATATGCTGGGAAAAGTATGCAGCCATGACCCAGGCAATACTGACAACCTCAGCAACTATGCTGCCATGCTTTCCATGCAGGGCGGAGAGCATCTTGCTATTCCGATTCTCAACAACCTCAATGCAAAATTTCCCAAAAACAGCACGCTGCTCAACAACCTGGGGCAGGCCTGGCTGGGGCTGGGCGAGCTGATGAAAGCGGAAAAATATTTAGACAGCGCTATTGCACTTTTCCCTTTTCATCCACAGGCTAATATGGCAAAGGCAGCCATTGCGGAAAGCAAGGGAAATGTTGAAAAGGCAAAAGATGCGGTAAAAAAATCTATGCAACATGCCTATACGCAGGAGAAAGAAGAAAAGCTGGCAAAGCTGGGTGAAAAACTATCGCATACGCAATACGTATTGCCACCACGCCGAAAAACCGACGTGCTGAATTTAGACGGGTTTCGTTCTCCGTATTTTCCCATGAGCTCCCTTGGGTGTATAAATGCTGAAGCAGAATGGAAATCATTTTATGAACAGATAGATGACAAAATAAACAGTTTATCCAGGCTGAGAAAAGATGCTGAAGATGCAGCCATGAAAGGACAGCAACAAAGAATGCTGGACAATGCAGCCTATATCAAAGCGGCCCTGGCAAACCCGGGTGCAAATGGACAAATGCTTGCAGTGCCTATGTACGCTACCAGAGCTACAAAAAAATTAAAAGCAAGCATGGATCTGGTACAGCGAAAAATGGAAGCCTATAACTCCCGCATGAGCCTTTATGCACAGGAATCCGTACAGCTAAAAATGGTTTATGATGAGCAAATGAGAAAACTGCGCAAAGAAGACGAAGACCAAACCGGTTCTCAGAGGGCCAATGAGCCCTATTGCCCCAAATACAAGGCCGCTACGGATAAATACCTGAAAGATATTAATGGCAGGCTGCAGGTGCTGTACCTGGATGCATTAACACTTAAAAAAGAAATGATCAATGAATCGGCCCACTATGCTTTGTACATGATGTGGCCGGATGAATTTCAGGTGGCTAAATTAGATTACCAGATAGAATGGCTCAATTTTTTGAAAAAAGGGTTTGGCGCACCGGCTTATGGATCGGGTTTTCCTTTTGTTTCCATAACGCTCAATGAGTATTCCTGTAATAATGATGCCGATGAGGAGCCGGAGTTAACCAAACTGCAAAATTTTGACGATGTGCATTGTGAGTACTACAGTAGTATGAACCTGCATATCGTTAAGTTTGAAAGCAATTGCAGCCGCCTGACCAGTACTTTTGATGCAGGGTTTGTTAAGTATGTCCGAAAGGATGATTTTGAACGGGCAGAAAACGATACATATATTAGCAGCACGGTGAAAGTAAGTGCGCAGACGGGAAAGAGCCATACAGAGGGGCCGGTGAAAGTAGGCGGAAGCATAGGAGGCGGCGTAGAGGTGGAGATAGACCGCAGCGGGGTAAAAGATATAGTCCTGGTTGGAGAAGTGAAAGGCAGTATTGGTACAGATATACTGGACAAAGAGGTGCCGGGAAAGGTAAAGGGTAAAATCGAACGCAGTGTATCCATAGGTGTGGAAGGCCGTATCAGCATCATGAGCGGACAGGGAAGTGTATCCGGTACGGGTGCGTTAAAAGGAATAACGATTATAAATTTTTAAATACACACATGAAAATCATCCTCAGCCTTTTGTTTGCTGCCTTTACTTTTAGCGGCACAGCGCAGCAGAGTAAAGACGCGGCATTGGAAGACAGCATATTTACATGGCAAAAATATATGCCTCTTAAGCCATCTGCTTATCCCCGTCCATTTACGCCCTACCAGCAAAAGCTGCCCGATGTTTTTATGGAGTGGGTACGCAAAAGCTATATTCCTATTGGAGCTATTGATAAATCTTTTGCTATAGCAGAACCTGATAAGAAAGAAGATGTAAGCCCTTATGCGGTGGGCATCAATGCGGAGATGTGGAAAGCTACCTGGGACAATACCGGTAAAAAAGTAATAAGAACGCCCCATTCGTCTAATCCCGTTTATATTCTTACCAACCATATTTTAGATGCGGAACCTGTTCGCATGCTTACCATTCCCGGCCGGTCTGTTTTTATGCGGCGGTCGCCGGAGATTGAAAAAGCCTTTAAGGGCAGCAGCGAAAGGATAAATGCATTTGTAAAACAACTGCAACTGGAAAACCACCCGCAGATCGGCAAATATATCATTCAATACTATGGTTGTGATGGTGATGGTTGCCAGCCGAGAGTAGCCGTTTACTTAGCGCCCCATAACAAATTGCCCATCAGGCAGCTTACGAGAGGTGAGGTACTGGATATGATTGAGCGGGCTATTCCATCTGAAATTACAGTGGCGAAAAACAAATTAAAATCAACTTATGGCCACAGGCCTCAAAGCTTGCAGGAAGAATACAAACGCTTTGATGAAACCGTACTGCCAAAATGGAAGACAAATCTTGAAAAGCTTAAAAAACAATATAGCAATAGCTTACAGGTGCCTGCTGAATTAAAAAATAGTAACGGGATTGCAATGATCAATATTTACAACGGCGATGATATTTTTGATACGGAAGATGCACAACGGTTTAAAAATAACACCTACGGTATCTACACTTACGAAGACGGCGTATTGCAAAAAAGCAAGCAGGACCAGCCTTTATGGGTTTGCATCGGGTGGCAGCCCACCGATATTAACCAAAGCCCTTATAGCCGTGAAATTCACCGAAGCATGGTCACTCATTTTAATTTCGACTATGTTTATAATCATTTTTTTGCGCCGGAAAAGAACAATAAGCAGCCATACGTCCTGCTGAATCCTGAAGCCCAGAAAGAAAATATCGCCAACATAAAAAAAGAAAAAAACAGGATGAATACTCCGGCTGCACCCACGCCGGCCGGGGTTCATTACTTTGATGATTTTTCCGCCAACCATGCAGGGCAAAAACCTCAGGGGTGGTATAATGTTAGTACTGGTGAACCCAGCGTGGTTGTTACACCGGCTGAGTTAGGCGGCAAATGGCTGGATTTAAGAACACAGTACATGCTTCCCAATAATTTTAAAAGACCCTTACCAAAAGACTTTCAGTTTGAATTTGATGTGGCCTGTTCTGACTTCACCACCAGCACTGGCGGAGCATTATTGCTCAATATCAACAATAAGGTACTTCGGGCTGATGGTGATGAAGGCAATTCACCCAACCCGGTAAATATCGATTTCAACATTAAAGCGGGTCATAGCAAATGGACTGCCAATCCCACGGGCGGCAGTAGTATTTTAGCCACATATAAAGGCATGCCCGGCAATACCCGTTATGCAGGTGTATCTAAGCCCAACCTGGATTTTACCGAAAAGAAAAACAAAGTACATATCGTTATTACCAAAAAAGGAAACCGGGTAAGAGGTTATGTTGATGGAAAAGAAATTACGGTACTGGATAAGTATGGAAAGGGAATTCCGGGATACAACGAGCTGCCGCAAGGCACACAATTCACATCCTTTCATTTCCGGAATACGACGAACGGAAACGAGAACCGTATTTATATCAGCAATATAAAGATTACAGCACTGTAAACTGCCCGACTATTTTTTGCCGTTTTAAAGTTTCGTAAACTCTACCCGCTGGTTATTGGCCCTTCCTTCGGGTGTGGCATTGTCGGCAATGGGTTGGGTTTCGCCATAGCCTTTGGTGGTTAACCGGTCTGCATCAATACCCATGCTGATCAGTTGTGTACGCACAGCTTCCGCCCTTTGTTCGCTCAATTTCTGATTGACTGCCGTGGCATTTGCACCTGTACCTGTTTTGCTGGCATGGCCGCCTATTTCAAATTGCAGTTCGGGGTTATCGTTCAATATTTTTACAATCATGTTGAGGGTACCCATGCTTTCGGGCTTAATAACGGCTTTGCCAAAATCAAAGGTGATACCGTGTGTTACTATTTTGGAATCAGTAAATTTTTTACCTATTGTTTTTGCTTTTGAGCCTTTGGCAGCCCGGACATTGGTAAAAATAACAAGTGCATCCTCCAGGTTTGCCTGTCCTGTATAGGCCCTTCCGCCGATACCAAACTCTAAAGGCCCGATACCCAGGTCAGGAATGGTTAAAACACGGTACTGGTCTATATAACATTTTAACTGACCGTTTTTGTAGCTCAATGCAGCGTGATGCCATTTGCCGGGAAAACTTTCTTTGGTATCTGCCGGATGTTTGGCACTAAATTGTTTGCTCTGCGGAAGGTTGTTCACCTCTATGCTGCCATCATGACGGAAATGGATATAGGCATCCAGCCTGCGGCCATCCTCCCTTACATACTTAAAAATAACAATAAGGGTATTGCTGATATAGCCGGTATTAAGCGGGTGGTAATCAAATTCAATGGTAAATTCTTTTTCTAAGTAATCCGCTGTTTTCATCCTCGGATAAACTTCTGCATAGTTTCCCTCGGTGAGTGAAAAAGCCGGCACGCTATCCACAATATTTAAAACACCCTGCCCTTTCCCCAGTTTCCAGTGCGAAGGAAATTCGCCATCTTCATCATCCAGGAAATTGTCTTCAAACAAAATGGTATCTCCGGCTATGAAATCGTAGTTCTGATAAGATTTATACGTTGGTTTTTCCTTCGCAGGAGGGGAGATGGTATTATTTTCTTCCTCTGTGCCGGGTGTTTCTGCTTTTTTATCTGTCTTTTTCTCTTCTTTTGCAGCGCCTCCTGCTTTGTTTACACCTTTATCAATAGTGCTTTCTGTTTTGTCTAATCCTTTATCAATCGTTTCATCCGCTTTCCTGTCTGTACGCTGGTTTACTTTGTCCTTTACCTTTTTTTTGATTTTGTTAAGGACCTGCCCCTGCACCATTGTACAGGTAAGTGCAAAAACGATTGCGGTTATTATTTTTTTCATGATGATTCCCGTTTTATATTTTATTAATTATTTTTTTTTAAAAACCGGGTACAAACGATATGGAGCTGTCATGGAATGTTGTTGAAGATTCCACCGAATAAGGGCCGGCGCCGGCAGATACATTTCCTTCCACTTTTACGCCTATCTTTTCTATGGTGCCGCCTTGTATTTTTCCTGAAATATAACCGCCTGCTTTTACCTCGGCACCTGCGCCCCCTGCTTTCACACCGGCCTTGGGCCCGCCAAATATGGTATAGCCGCCTTTTTTGTCAAGCCCCAGTTCAAGCGACATTTTCCCCACCGTCCCTTCAAACGTAACACCCTCACAATCCAGCCCTATGCTGGCGCCAAAACTTTTATCGGGGGTTTCGATGCTGACCTTTTGCTTCATGCCACCATCATTACATTCCGCTGGTGTGCCGGGAGTTAATGCTTCGCTTACATCTTCATATCCTTCTTCTTCTATCCAGCCGGTACCGGATTGCCCGGCAGCACGCAATACTAATTGCTGATACCATTGCCATTGTTGCAATTGTATAATCAGTTCAAACTCCCGGTACCAGGCTTCGTTCACCGTGGCGGCAAGCATGGTTACCACATAGCTCCATTCTTCATAATAGTCCCGTATGGCTTTGTCCACTGCTTCAATATCGGATTTACCCATCCCCATCAAACGCATCTTCAAATCCTTTATGGCTTTCTTTTTGGCACTTTCGGGGGTTATCAATGCAATAGGAGGCCATGCTTTGTTGAGTGTTTCCTGTATCCTTGTTCTGGTTTCCTTTTCTGCCTGTTCCGCCTTCCGAATTTTATCTTTTAACTCACGCAATTTGGCATCTCGCCAGTCAATACCTGAAATAAATTCACTGACACTATAGCCCCAGCTATCCTGCAGAGTATTATCGCCTTCCCAGTGTTTCAAATTCTTATGATTTTCTGTACGCATGGCGTCCAACGACTGCATCTCCGCCATAATCCTTACCGGCTCCTCATTCATAAAGCTTTCCAGCCGTGCAGTAGCTTCGTCGGGGTTTTGAGGATATTTTATGGCCGGCAGCTTGCCCCGTATGCCTTTAGAAGGGTCAAGGATACTGCGTGGGTCTATGTTATATGTCTGCTCGCCGGGTTCCGGTACTTCACCGGGATACATGACACAATATTTGGCTTGCGGGGAGCGGGACTGAGCCACCATAAAACGGGGCTTACCGTCTTTGCCTTCTTTTTCATCTAACAGGGCCAGCAGCATTTTAGCTTCGGCAAGCAGTGGCTGCCGCCCGGCAATGCTTTCCAGTTTGGTGCGTACATTCCCGGTGTTGCCGGTAAGCAGTTGGCTGTAGCAGCGTATGTAATCCAGCATGTCTTCGGCACTAATACCCATCGGCGGTGCGGGCTTCCCATTGCGCTTTGCTATTTCGTCCAGCACAGCCAGTGATTCATTGGCCAATCCCCAGGTTGCCATAGCACCGGCAAGATTGCTGAGCACATCCGGGTTGGCAGGGTCTGCCTCGTAAGCCGTTACCAACAAACAGAATGCAGCTTCGGGACTTCCTGCCATGCCCTGTATAGCGGCCAAACCCTGCCAGTAGCCCGCAGCTTTGATTCCCTGCGGCGCCTTAGCTTTTAGTTTGCCCAATTCAGCAGCAGGAATTTTTCCGCTGCACAATGTCTTTGCTTGGGAAATGGCTTGTGCAAAACTAACAGGCTTAGGCGCTACCCTGCCAATGAAACTGGCATTTTCGGTAAGAAAGGATGCGTACTCATTCACTGCGTCAATAACGCGAAGGTCATTGCTGCTGCGCACACGAAAAGAAAGGTCCTGGCCTGGATTGATGAGGCTATCGGGCAATGACGAAGCGGATACCCTGGAATATATTTTATCTTTTTCAGCTTCGCTGATTGTATTTTTTCCTTTTGCTCCTTTTTTATCAGCCAATGCGCCCGAGCCGAGTTGTTGTTCCATGAATTTAATCATGGCGGGCAGCCCCATTGCTTCTAATTGTTTCCGTTCGTCGGGGTCTGCGTTTTTCAGTTGTTCTTTCAGGTCTTTCAGTTCCGCTTCTATCTCTTTGCGTTCGGCAGCAGTAAGGATTTGTGCGGAAGCGGCTATGCTACCCAGCATCAGCAGGAATATAAAGGCTATTGTTCTCATGCTTTTCTGATTAAGGCTACACGGGTATTTTAAAAGTTCACCAGGTTTACGAATTTGTCAATATTCTCTTCTATTACTTTTTTCATAGCCCGGATGGAATGGTTTTCGTCATCGCTCACCCGTAACCAGATACTCATAAACTGGGGCGCCGACTTGGGCAGCTTCCTGTTATAATAAGCCGGGTTGGGTTTTACAGGCACAATAAACTCTTGTTTGTGTGTTAGCTCGGTAAAAACAAATCGTGAAACACCGTCATTAAAATGAGTTTTTATAACACTCCATTCATTCAGCCATTCTTCATCATGTTCTAAATCTTTTTGGTAAGCAGCCAGCGTTTTTTCCAATCTTGTAATATTGTTGTTGTGGGTGCTGAGGAAGTATTCCAACTGACCGGATTGTTTATAAATATTTTGTTGCTCCTTATTGTCTCTTTGCTTTATCGCACTAGCCAGATAGGCTTTCTGTATAGCTACCTGTTTCAATAAAAATTCTTTACGGGTAACGTATTGAAAAGGGAATTCGCTTCCTTTGCGGGTTATCCACCAGAAATAATCGTTACTATGCCTGGCATCGGGACCGCCAAAGGCATACCAGCCATCTGATAAATCAGGCAGGCTGTTATTTATGATAAGATCTCTGCTTAGGGTTTTGTAGCCATTATAAGCATCACTGTTTACCTCCCCGTTCCGGTCGTAGATGGCGATGCTATCATAGTAATGTCCGATATCCGGGCCATGGTTAATGCCAATTACAAGGGTTGCATTGGAGTGGTCGTTTTTTACCACTTTACCGCCTTTGCAGTAATTAGGAAAATTCATCAACAAATAATTGTAGGGATGGCCGTAACGGTTGGGGTGCCGGGTATCCAGTTCAGAAGAATTCATATCATAGTTGGCACCATGGCTGGCGGTTACACCCACCGGTTTATAATTGTCCTTGAAAACCTGGTGAATGGAAGCAATCAGTTTTCTTTCGGCAGCAAGTTCTGCTGCGCTAAGGCCGCTTGTGTTTACATCGGGCCGGCTTAACCATGTTCCGGGGGCGGTCTTAATTTTTTCGGGGTCACAATCCTGAGCTGTAACCAGGTTGCTACCCAATACGAGCAGTAACAGGAGGAATGATTTTAGCATATGTGTATTTTATATTTATTTGTGCCCCGGTTTATTTATTATTGGTTTGTCAGAATACTTTTAAAGTATTCAATATTTTCATCCACCACTTTGCGTATGTTTTCTCCGATAAAGCTATCGGTTCTGCCTACAGTTATTATCATAAACTGCGGCGCCCATTTGGGCAGTTTGCGGTTGTAATAATCGGGGTTGGGCATAATGGGCACACCCGACATGTAGGGATCGTTCACCGTAGTAAAAACATAGCGGTACACACCGGATACGCTTTCCTGTTTCACCACTGCCATTTCATGGAGCCATGCCGTATCTTTTTTTAAATCCTGCCGGTAGGCTTCCAATGGCTTTTCAAACATCGCCAAATGTTTTTTCTTATCCTCCAGCATTTTTTCTTTGTATTGTGGAAACATCTCCAGGTTATCCTTCCACCCTTTAGAAGAATAATGTTTATTTAAATCTTTCAGGTTTGCTTCGCCGATAGCCACCTGTTTTTCCAAAAACTCCTTACGGCTTACATAGCGGTAGGGCATTTTGCCTTCGTAGGTAACCCATACATTATAATTGTTTCCACCCTCGAAGCTGTGGTATCCGTTTGAAAAGTCGGGCAGTTTTCCACCCTTGCATTGCTTGATAGAAAGCGAATAAAAACCTCCTGTGCCGTCAGTTTCCGTGT
>DAOLFO010000415.1:0-2492 GCA_035326305.1 Chitinophagaceae bacterium | reverse complement strand
GAAGTGGTGCTCAGCACCAGGCTGGTATCCCGGCTCACCAGCATCGCTTCCCCTTTTTCTGAAAGGAGCAGCGATGTGCCGGGCACAATACTTTTTGAACCGGTATTACCATTAAACAGTACATAATCAGAAAAAGTAAGCAGCTTGGGAGTACTGGTTATATGTTGCGGGATGAATGTCACATTCCCGTAGTTTTTGATCCATATCCCTTTCCCCGGCTCATTCACAAAATCTTTTGCTGCCACGCCGGAAAACTGCTGTGCCCGGCCGCCGGCTGTATCGAGGTAATAAATGCCGGAGCCTTTATTATAGAAGTAGTAAGGCCCGGCCGCATATAAAAAATATTGGGAGGGCACCGCATTTCGCTCATACGTGCCAATATACTGCAGGGGATGGAGCCATTGTGTCCCTTTAAGGCGGTTGATATTATTGAGGTCGGCCACCAGCAGGTCATCGCCCTGCATAGCCATCGCCATAATGGGGTTATTTTGCTGGCCGGCCGGGCGCACTATTTCTTTCCATAATCCTTCAGGGGTCAGCGTGTATATGCTGGTGCCGGTGGCACAAATAACCTTGTCCTGCTGTACCAGGAAATGTTTAATAAGCCCTATCTTTTTTTGAGTCGTTGTAGCAGGATATGCCTTGTATGTTTTAGATGCCGGGTTAAACAGCCGGGCCCCTTCACCGGATATAACCCAAATACCTTTTCCTGCCTGGGGTACCATTTTGCTCACAGTACCGCCTGTCTTTATTTCTTTTATCACACTCACCGTTTGTGCAGGCAGCAACGATGATATGCAGGTAAGCGTGATGATGGTAACGAGTAGCTTCTTCATCCCGTAAAAATAGCCAACAGCCATACCAGTGAAATACCCGGCAGGTAGTATTTGCCTGTATTAAAACAATGCCGTAAGTGTGGCACGGCCAATATGTACAGTGCGTGTGCCGGCAGGCTTACGTCCATCGTATTGAAAATTGAGCTCCAGGTTATTCAGCAGGCGCTTGGTAAGTGTAAGCGCCCATAGCAGGTTTTTTCCCGGCTGCAGACCATCCAGCATGATATAGCTCACCGTGGTGGCTACCGAAGGATTGGCTGAGCGATAGTCGAGATTATTGAAAGTAAACTTGCCGGTGAGCGAACTGTTTTGCAGTACATTGTATTTCGATTCAACACTTACCGAATGGGATAAAGATTTTTCACCGCCATACTCCGGTTTGTTTTTCCGGTTTTCAAATTTATAGGAAGTCATGATGCGAAAGGATGTGCCTTTTATATAGCTAAGCATCGGTTCGGTGGTAAGCAGGCTCAGCTCATAGTTGCGGTTTTCAAAATTGGTATTGGGCGTAAGCAGGTAATTTTTCCCGCTGCGGTTGTACCAGGTAAAAGAAAGAGAGCGGCTGAAATTCCACCTGAACTTTGCCGTCCAGTCAGTAACGCCCATGTTTTCATAGCCATAGGTCAGCAGCGATTTCCCATTGCGGCGCATATTGCCCACATCAATACCCCATACGCTGCTGAAACGGTTAAACGAAAGTGTATTTACCAGCACTGTGCTCAGTGTGATAAGTGCTGTATCGGTAGCGCTATACTTAAACGGGTTGAACTGAAAGCTGCCCGAAGAGGATGTTTTATTGCTAATCTGCAGGGAAGTAATAAAGTTGAGGCGGGATACCAGCTTTTTGAATCCTTTTAAATCCGGCTTATTGAGCAGGACCCGCGGGTTGAGTTCAAACTTATAATTGAAAGTAGTGTAGTTGGCTTTGATAAATTCATTTGTAGGTGTGAAGATGCGGATGAATCTTGCCTGGTCGGGAAAGGCAGCCAGCTCAAATTCATTGAGCTGCTGTATACCATCATTGTTGTAATCAATCCAGGCATATTGTCCCGTGCCGGCCGGCACTTCAAAGTAGGCAAGGTCGCGGCGCTGCTCCTGCCCTGCTCCTACTTCGTACAGGATATCGCCGGTGAGCAGGCCCTTCCATTCATTCATTACATATTGCGCCCGTCCCAGGATAGTTTCATCCGCATCCTGCACGGATAGCAGCGGGGTGAGTATTTTCAGCTTGCGGAAAGTAGCGTTGAGATAAAATTTTCGTTTATCATTCCCTTCCAGTTCCGTTTGCACATTTACATTGATGCTGCGGTCGCCCTTGATAAGGCTGTGTCCGTACGCATACCTGTCTGCACGGGTAAAGAAAGTAATGCCATACCTGTTTTTTTTCGTCTGGTTCGATTTAAGATAAGCAGAATACGTATCGAAAGAAAATGCCAGCGGGCTGATAGTATCCGTGGCTTTATTTCTTACTTCGTTATGCTCCTGCATATAGCGGAAGCCCAGCTTCCAGTCATCCAGCTTTTTAAGCTGCTTGCCGATATCTATAGTCGGGCGGAAAAAAGAACCTTTATCCGACAGTGTGTTAAAGTTGGTCAGCACCAGCTCATTGTTCAACTCCCACCCTTTCCAGTCTGCCCGGTGTACCAGCATATTCTG
>DAOLFO010000069.1:0-12600 GCA_035326305.1 Chitinophagaceae bacterium | reverse complement strand
GATGCAGATGGCAGCATGTGGTGCAATACTGCATTCGGAGATTACCCGACTTATCTCCCGGCTCCCCCAACTTCTACAAAGGAAGGGCTTAGCGGCAAGCCGGATAATCTTTCTTATACAGGCATCACGTACAAACATAAAGATGGCTTCGGCAATACGGAGTCTTCCGGAATCCCCCCTTTGGGGAGCGGGGGAGCCTTCACCGGATGGATGCTACTAAATTATAAAACACCTGTACAGGTTTCATCTACCCTTGGCAGCTATACGGCTAACAATGCAGTGGATGAAAACATTAAAACCTGGTGGAGCGCAGCCACGGCTGACAAAGGAGAATGGATACAAACAGACTTAGGCAAATTATCAACTGTCAACGCTGTACAGATCAATTACGCCGACCAGGATGTGGAAGATGATCGCCTGGGCAAGCGCACCGATCAGTATCACCAGTATAAGCTGTACTATTCAGCAGATGGGAAAAAATGGAAAACGCTGGCGGATAAGAGCCGGAACAAAACCGACGTGCCGCATGAATACGTGGAGTTGGAAAGCCCGGTACAGGCCCGGTACATTAAGCTGGAAAATATTCACATGCCTGCCGGCAAATTTGCCATCAGCGGCCTGCGGGTGTTTGGAAACGGCAACGGCCCGAAGCCGGAAGCGGTAAAACAATTTATTGTATTGCGTACCGAAAAAGACAAACGCAGCGCCTACATCAAATGGAGCCCGGTGGATAACGCCTACGCCTACAATATTTACTATGGCACTCATCCGGACAAGTTGTATAACTGCGTGATGGTGCATGACTTTAATGAATACTGGTTTAAGGCAATGGACAGCCAGAAGCCTTATTATTTTACCATAGAAGCTATTAATGAAAATGGCGTATCAGAAAGATCAAAACTGGTAAAAGCGGATTAGTAGATAAGAACGGAAAAATTGTCATTATCAGATCAACAAAATATTCTTACTGGCAGTGCTGAAGCACTTCTCTAAATTTGAAATATAACATGAAAAAAATGCAACGATGGTTTGCCGCCATGCTATTACTGGCAGCAGCCGGCGCATCCGCACAAACAGCCGCTGAATCAGCAAAAATGAAAGCATTTATTGATGGGCTGATGAGAAAAATGACGCTTGAGGAAAAGATAGGCCAGCTCAACCTGCCCGGCGCCGGTGATATTACCACCGGCCAGGCGCAGAGCTCGGATATCGCCAAAAAAATAAGGGAAGGAAAAGTAGGCGGGCTCTTCAATATAAAATCGGTGGCTAAAATAAAAGACGTACAGCGGATAGCAGTGGAAGAAAGCCGCCTGAAAATCCCGCTGCTCTTTGGTATGGACGTGATACACGGGTATGAAACGGTTTTTCCCATACCGCTTGGATTGAGCTGCACATGGGACATGAAGCTGATAGAGCGCAGTGCACAGATAGCTGCGCAGGAAGCTACTGCTGATGGTATCAACTGGACTTTTTCGCCGATGGTGGATGTAAGCCGCGATCCCCGCTGGGGCCGTGTGTCCGAAGGAAATGGAGAAGATGCTTATCTCGGATCGCAGATAGCCAGGGCGATGGTAAAAGGCTACCAGCAGGGCGACCTGAAGAAAAACAATACTTTAATGGCTTGTGTAAAACACTATGCCCTGTACGGAGCAGGAGAGGCCGGCCGTGATTACAACACGGTTGATATGAGTCACCAGCGTATGTACAACGAATATTTTCCCCCTTATAAAGCTGCAGTGGATGCTGGTGTGGGCAGCGTGATGGCCTCTTTCAACGAAGTGGATGGCGTGCCTGCTACCGGCAACAAATGGCTGATGACGGATGTATTGCGGAAGCAATGGGGCTTTAAAGGATTTGTGGTAACTGATTATACCGGCATTAATGAAATGATAGACCATGGCGTTGGTGATCTGCAGACGGTATCTGCCCGTGCCCTCAATGCCGGCATTGATATGGATATGGTGGGCGAAGGGCTATTGACCACGCTGCAAAAATCACTGAAAGAAGGAAAGACAACACTGGCACAAATAGACGCAGCCTGCCGCCGCATACTCGAAGCCAAATACAAACTGGGACTGTTTGATGATCCATACAAATATTGCGATGAGAACAGGGCAAAGACAGAAGTTTTTTCAGATGCGCACCGCAAAGAAGCCCGTACCATTTCGGCACAAAGCTTTGTATTGCTGAAAAATGAAAACAATACACTTCCCGTTAAGAAAAGCGGAACCATTGCACTGATAGGCCCGCTGGCAGATGCTAAAGAAAACATGCCCGGCACCTGGAGCGTGGCCGCCAATTTTAGCAAAGCCACTTCCGTACTGGCAGGACTAAAAGAGGTAGCAGGGTCAAACGTAAAAGTAGTGTATGCCAAAGGTTCCAACCTTGATGCCGACAGTGCATTTGAAGACAGAGGCACTATGTTTGGCAAAACATTGCGTCGTGACAACCGCTCTGCTAAAGAGCTGATTGATGAGGCGCTTGCGGTAGCGGCGCAGAGTGATGTGATTGTAGCGGCGCTGGGCGAATCGGCGGAGATGAGCGGAGAGAGCAGCAGCCGTACCAGCCTCGATATTCCGCAGGTGCAAAAAGATTTGCTGCAGGCTTTATTAAAAACCGGGAAGCCGGTAGTGCTGGTATTGTTTACAGGCCGGCCGCTCACCCTTACCTGGGAAAACGAAAATGTGCCGGCTATACTCAATGTATGGTTTCCGGGTTCAGAAGCAGGCTATGCTATTGCCGATGTACTGTTTGGCGATGTAAACCCATCAGGTAAGCTGTCAGCCACTTTCCCGCAAAATATCGGGCAGGTACCTTTGTTCTATAACCATAAAAACACAGGCCGCCCGCTGGCAGAAGGCAAATGGTTTCAGAAATTCCGTTCCAATTATCTTGATGTAAGCAATGATCCGCTGTATCCTTTCGGGTACGGGCTTAGCTATACTACTTTTTCCTATAGCGATGTATCGCTTAGCAGCAGCGCATTAAAAGACAATCAAACGCTGAAAGCAAGTGTAACGGTAACAAATACCGGCAGCTATGATGGTAAGGAAGTGGTGCAGCTCTATATCCGTGATGTTGTCGGTTCGGTAACAAGGCCTGTGAAGGAACTGAAAGGTTTTCAGAAAATTGAGCTGAAAGCTGGTGAGTCAAAAACGGTTACGTTTACTGTCACACCGGAAGATCTGAAGTTTTATAATTATGATCTGAAGCATGTATGGGAGCCGGGAGAATTTGTGATCATGATCGGCGGCAACTCCCGCGATGTAAAATCAGCGAAGGTAAACTGGACGAAGTAAACCCTGGCGCCGGTAAAACTGTATGGCGCTGTTATCCCTGGCCGTCAGTGCTGATAGGTTTATTCGCAGGCTTTGCAAAAGCTTTGCGTGCCCTGCGGTTATTATTTTACCACAAAGAAGCACAACGTATCTGCTACATTAAAATGTGATGATAAAAAAGATGAAAAAAACAAACCTGCTGACGCTGTTCATTGTCTTTTCCTGTTTGCACGCAGCAGCCCGCCAGAAAAAAGACCCGCCGCCCAATATCATTTTCATACTGGCTGATGACCACCGCTATGATGCCATGGGCTTTATGAATAAAATAAAAGGGCTGCGTACACCCGGTATGGACCAGATGGCGGCAGAAGGCGTGCATGTAAAAAACGCTTTTGTTTCCACTGCCCTTTGCTCACCCAGCCGTGCTTCCATACTTACCGGCCAGTATGCGCACACGCATACCGTAGTGGATAATGATTCTCCGCTGCCGCAGGGGCTTCGCTTTTTTCCGCAATACCTGCAGCAGGCCGGCTATCAAACGGCATTCATGGGCAAATGGCATATGGGCAATACTGATGAACGCCCCCAGCCGGGATTTGATTACTGGCTCAGCTTTCGCGGGCAGGGCGTATACCTCAATCCTGTTTTTAATATCAATGGTAAAAATGAAAAACAACCCGAAGGCAGCTATATCACTGACCTGCTGACAGACTATGCGGTGAACTGGCTGGACAACCGGGATACAAAAAAACCGTTCTTCCTCTATCTTTCTCACAAAGGGGTGCATGCAGAGTTTGAGCCGGCCAAAAGGCATAAGGATATATATGCACAACTGCCGGTGGTATGCCCGCCCTCTATGTATATCACTGCTACCGACAGCAGCAAAACATATGGCATCGTAACAGCGCCTGCCACCACTGTCAACTACCGTGATATTCCCAAATGGGTAAGGGCGCAGCGCTATAGCTGGCACGGGGTGGACTATATGTATCATGGTTATATTTCTTTCAACGAATTTTACCGCCGCTATCTCGAAACGCTGATGGCCGTGGATGAAAGCATACAGCGGGTGCTGGCCTGGGTAAAAGCAAATGGCCAGGAAAAAAATACCGTGGTAATGTATATGGGTGATAATGGCTTTTCTTTTGGTGAGCACGGGCTGATAGATAAGCGCCATGCCTATGAAGAATCCATGCGGGTGCCCCTGCTGGTATGGGCGCCGGGTATGGCAAAGCCTAACTCTGTGCTGGAGCAGGTTGTTATGAATGTGGATCTGGCGCCTACTTTTTTACAAATGGCAGGGACGAAAAAGCCGGAGCAGATGCAGGGTTTTTCCTTTGCCGGTTTGCTGAGCGGGAAAAATAACCAGTGGCAGCGGGATAAAGTGTTTTATGAATATTACTGGGAGGCGGCTTTTCCGCAAACTCCCACCACCTTCGCTATCCGTACGGATCAGTACAAATACATTTACTATAATGGTATCTGGGATATCAATGAGCTGTACGATCTGAAAAAAGATCCGTATGAAATGAATAACCTGGTGCGTGATACGGCTTACCGTAATATTGGCGTGGCATTGCGGGCAGAATTGTTTAGCTGGCTGGAACAAACGGGCGGCCTGCAAATACCACTAAAGAAAGCAGCAGGCATCCGCTTTGATAATTTGTATAAGCAAACCTATTGACCGGATGGAGCGGCGAAAAATTTTCATCGCAGGAGCGGTTGTTATCTTTTCCTTTGCCTGCAAAAATCCTGCAGCAAAGCAGGAAGGATCTGCGCTGCAGGACAGTATGATTTCCTGCGAAAGCAACTTGCCTTCCCGCTTCACTGCTGCGGGTGATACCATCAATATTATTACCGCACCGCAGGATACCACAGGTATGGTATGGATAGCAGGCGGCAGCTTTAGCATGGGCGCTGCTGATAATGAAGGGCGAAAAGATGAATACCCGCAGCATACCGTAAGCATTGATGGCTTTTGGATGGATGCCACCGAAGTGACGAATGCCCAGTTTCAGCAATTTGTAGAAGCCACAGGTTACATCACTACTGCAGAGAAAAAGCCTGACTGGGAAGAAATAAAAAAACAATTACCTGCCGGCACCCCCAGGCCTCCGGACAGTGTGCTGGTAGCCGCTTCACTGGTATTTACACCGCCGGCACAGGCCGTATCGCTGCAGGATGTATCACAGTGGTGGTCGTGGAGGCAGGGTGCTAACTGGAAGCAGCCGCAGGGGCCGGGCAGCAGCATACAGGGAAAAGAAGACTACCCCGTCGTGCATATTTCATGGGACGATGCCATGGCTTATTGCAAATGGGCCGGCAAACGGTTGCCAACCGAAGCAGAGTGGGAGTATGCGGCAAGGGGTGGCAGCAGCCGGGATAAATATCCCTGGGGAAATGAAGACCCGGAAACAGGAAAACCCAAAGCCAATACCTGGCAGGGACATTTCCCCGATAACAATACCGGCTGGGATCGCTATGAGCGTTCAGCGCCGGTGAGATCCTTTGCCCCCAACGCTTACGGATTGTATGATATGGCGGGCAATGTGTGGGAGTGGTGCAGCGACTGGTATCACCCCGATTACTACCAGCAGTCAGCTAATGCAAAAAACCCGCAGGGGCCTGCACAGGGATATGACCCGATGGAGCCCACGGTGCCGAAAAAAGTAGTACGCGGTGGCTCCTTTCTGTGCCATGCTTCTTACTGCAAAGGCTACCGGGTCACCAGCCGTATGAAAACATCGCCGGATACCGGGCTGGAGCATACCGGCTTCCGTTGTGTAAAAGATAAAAACAAATAATTTTTATTTGATCATTGTCAAAAAAATGAATAAAAAATATTTTCTTCTTACTGCGCTGCTGCTCGCAGTGACAATCGGCTACACACAGGATAAGTCTTTGTTTAAAAGATTTGCCTTTATACAAAGTGGCGATACACTACCCTACCGGATGCTGCTGCCCGAAAACTATGATAGCAGCAAAGCTTACCCGCTTATTGTTTTTTTGCATGGCCGTGGCGAAAGCGGCAGGGATAATGAAAAGCAGTTAACGCATGGAGCTGCCTTATTTCTGCGGGACAGCATACGGGAAAAATACCCGGCTATTGTAGTATTTCCGCAATGTGCGGCCAGCAGCTACTGGAGCAATGTGCAAACTGTGGCTGACGAAAAAGGGAAGCGCACTTTTTACTTTGTACCAGATGGAGGGCCTTCTGTTTCCATGCGCCTTTTGCTTTCATTCACCGATCATTTGCTGCAGCAATACCCCATAAAAAAAGACCAGGTATATGCTATGGGATTGAGCATGGGTGGCATGGGTACTTTTGAGCTGGTGCGGAGAAAGCCCGGTGTATTTGCTGCTGCTGCACCTATCTGCGGAGGCGCACACCCTGCTACTGCCGCGGGAATGAAAAAAACAAAATGGTGGATTTTTCACGGAGCTAAAGACGATGTGGTATTGCCGGAATATTCGGAGAAAATGTATAAAGCCCTGCAAAAAGCGGGGGCATCTGTAAAATTCACCCTTTACCCGGATACCAACCACAATAGCTGGGATCCGGCTTTTGCAGAGCCGGGCCTGCTGCACTGGCTGTTTGCACAGCGAAAAAAATAGGAAGCAGGAGCAGGATGTTTTTTTTAATGTAAATAGCGGCACCGGCAACGGTGCTTTTTTCATGTAAATTCATTTGGTTTGCAGGGATTCTGTCACTATATTGCATACTCTTAACTGCACTACGTTCTTCCGATTGCCCAGATCTTCTATTTAACCAATTTTATTGTAAGAAACAGTGGAAGCGGCCGCTATGGTGGCGCTTGAGGCAATCTGTTTTCTTTTTTATTTTAAATGATAGTAAATCATGCAGGAACTGTCTAAATGGCTGCTCTTGGCTGTTGGTATTATATCACTTAGCGGCAGTTGTTCAAAAGGCAAGGGCAATGACCCCGATCCCCCGCCACCACCGCCCCCGCCGGCAGTAAATGAGGTGGATTACTGGCTTACCCGTGGCGACCAGGGCGCATTGCTGCAAAAGCAAAGCGGCGTGCTTTCGTTTGGCACTGCATATAACTCTTACCCTAATATTACCGTTGATACCACAGAGCGCTACCAGGATATAGACGGGTTTGGCTATACCCTTACCAGCGGCAGCGCCACCCTGCTTTACGGTTTAAACGCTTCCGCACGTACCGCTTTATTGCAGGAGCTCTTTGGCACTGCTGCCAACTCTATCGGGGTCAGCTACCTGCGGGTCAGCATCGGCGCATCTGATCTGAGCGCCAGCGTATATAGTTATAATGATTTACCAAATGGTGAAACGGATACTGACCTGTCTGAGTTTAGCCTGGCAGTGGAAGGCGCATCGGGTACAGGCCTGATCCCTGTGCTCAAAGAAATTATTGCGATACGCCCCGGTATTAAAATCCTGGGTTCGCCCTGGAGCCCGCCCGTATGGATGAAAACCAATAACAGCTCAATAGGTGGCAGCCTGAAGCCGGAATACTATGCCGTGTACGCCCAATATTTTGTAAAATATATACAGGGCATGAAAGCGGAAGGCATAACTATTGATGCCATCACACCGCAAAATGAGCCATTGCATGATGGCAATAACCCCAGCCTGAAAATGACCGCCGAAGAGCAGCGGGATTTTATTAAAGATCACCTGGGCCCGGCTTTCCAGGCGGCAGGCATTACCACCAAGATCATTATCTGGGATCACAACTGTGATAACCCCGGCTATCCCATATCCATCCTGAACGATCCGGCTGCCAAAGCTTTTATTGACGGATCCGCCTTTCATTTATATAATGGCAATATCACTGCGCTGACCACGGTAAAGAATGCCCACCCTAACAAGAATCTTTACTTCACGGAACAGTATACCCCTTCCAATGGCAGCTTTGAAGGTGACCTGAAGTGGCACCTGCGCAATGTGATTATTGGCTCCATGCGCAACTGGAGCCGCAATGCGCTGGAGTGGAACCTGGCCAATGATCCAAACTTTGGCCCGCATACGCCCGGCGGATGTACTGTATGCAAAGGAGCACTTACCATCAGTGCTTCCACTATTACCCGTAATGTGGCGTACTATATCATTGCACAGATCGCCAAATTTGTACCATCCGGCTCTGTAAGGGTAGGCAGCACTGAGGCAGGCAGCCTCTATACCGTAGCATTTGAGCGCCCGGATAAAAAGAAAGTGCTGCTGGTGCTGAATGATGGCGCATCAACCGCTTCCTTCAACTTAAAGTTTAAAGAAAAATGGGTGACCCTGCATTTGCCCGGCAATAGTGCAGGCACTTATATCTGGTAGAATAAAAAAGAAAAAACATGCGATCATCCTGGATGCTATTTATGCTGGCGGCTTTAGCAGCCTGCTCTGAAAAAAACGAACAGAAAAAGAATGAAGCTGCGGGCGCCTTTTCTGCAGCAGGAAAAAAAGTAATGGTATACACTACGGCAGACAGCACCAGCTATCGCCTGACAGTGACAGACACGCTGGAATTTAAAGACATGGGCCAGCCGCTGGAAACACAGATCTGTGTTTTTGCAGACCCGGATAAAACGTATCAAACATTCTTCGGCATTGGTGCGGCATTGACAGATGCTTCGGCAGAAACATTTTACAAGCTTCCTGCTGAGAAGCAGCAGGAATTGCTGACAGCCTATTTTGATAAAGAAAACGGCATTGGCTATACGGTAGCCCGTACTAATATCAACAGTTGTGATTTCAGCAGCGGCAGCTATACCTATGTGGACAGCAACGACACTGAGCTCCGCACATTTGATATTGCTCCTGATAAAAAATACAAGCTTCCTTTTATCAAAGAAGCTATGAAAGCAGCCGGCGGCAGGCTGGATCTGTTTGCCAGCCCCTGGAGCCCGCCCGCCTGGATGAAGGATAATAAAAATATGCTGCGCGGCGGCAAGCTGTTGCCGGAGTATTATGAAAGCTGGGCAATGTATTACGCTAAATTTATTAAAGCATACGAAGCGGAAGGTGTGCCGGTATGGGGCATCAGCATTCAGAATGAGCCTATGGCCACGCAGCGTTGGGAAAGCTGCATCTATACCGCAGAAGAAGAAAGAGATTTCCTGAAAAACCACCTGGGCCCCACTATGGAAAAAGAAGGGCTGAAGGATAAAAAGATCATTGTATGGGATCACAACCGTGACCTGATCTACCAGCGGGCACAGGCTTATTTTAATGATCCTGATGCCGCAAAATATGCCTGGGGCATCGGCTTTCACTGGTACGAAGACTGGAGCGGCGGCCAGCCGATGTACGAAAACATTAAGCGGGTGCAGGAAGCATGGCCCGACAAGCACATTTTCTTTACAGAAGGCTGCGCCGAAAGCTTTAACCCCGCCCGCTACAATGCCTGGGCCCTGGGAGAGGAGTATGGCCGCAGCATGATCAATGATTTTAATAACGGTATGGTAGGCTTTACCGACTGGAATATACTGCTCGATGAAACCGGCGGCCCCAATCATGTGCAGAATTTTTGCTTTGCACCGGTACACGGCGATACTAAAACAGGTCAGCTAATCTATACCAATGCCTATTATTACATTGGCCATTTTTCAAAATTTATTAAACCCGGTGCAAAGCGCATAGCCAGCGC
Source organism: Chitinophagaceae bacterium (assembly GCA_035326305.1). Lineage (GTDB taxonomy): Bacteria > Bacteroidota > Bacteroidia > Chitinophagales > Chitinophagaceae > DAOLFO01. The sequence goes on along the minus strand of DAOLFO010000069.1, from coordinate 2,696 downwards.
AGCCAGCCGCAGCCAGCTTTTGACAACGGCATTTCGCAATGAGGACGGTAAAAATGTGGTGGTGGTAATGAACCAGGGCGATAAAAAGACACCCTACTTTTTATGGATTAATGGGAAAGCGGCAGAAGTAACAGCATTACCAAGATCTATTGCCACACTGATTTTTTGATGGGTAAGCTATTCAGAAGTTAAGCGTATTAAGACCTTGTCTCTTAATGAGCTTATTTCTTTAATAGTATATAGTATTAAAAGAATAGACCCGGTGGGTGTGCAAAGCTTTTTGCAAAGAGTATACAGAAGCCGGCTTATGTATCAGCTATATTTACAGCGTAGCCCGATTTTAATAATAAAGCACCATGCATAAAAAAACAATAGTCTCATTGTTCCTGTTAGCGCCGGTATTTTCACTTTTTGCTCAAAAAAAAACCATTGATCAGAAAGTGGACTCCGTACTGCGCCTGATGACGCTGGAAGAAAAAGCAGGCCAGCTCAACCAGTACAGCGGCGACTGGATATCCACCGGCCCCATTACCAATGACGGGGACAAGCAATCGCAGATAAGAAACGGCCAACTGGGCTCTATGCTCAATATTATGGGCGTGCGCCATACCCGGCAATTGCAGGAAATGGCCATGCAATCCCGGCTGAAGATACCGCTGCTCTTCGGGCAGGATGTGATCCATGGATATAAAACCACTTTCCCGATTCCGCTGGCAGAAGCGGCCAGTTGGGATCTGGCAGCCATAGAAAAAGCGGCAAGAGTGGCCGCTACCGAAGCATCTGCATCAGGTATCCACTGGACGTTTGCGCCAATGGTGGATATAGGCCGTGATCCCCGCTGGGGCCGGGTGATGGAAGGTGCCGGTGAAGACACTTATCTCGGTTCACTGATCGCTGCGGCAAGAGTGAAGGGATTTCAGGGCAAAGGGCTGGGCAACATTGATGCAGTGATGGCCTGTGTCAAGCATTTTGCAGCCTATGGTGCGGCCATTGGCGGCAGAGACTATAATGCGGTGGATATGAGTGAGCGGATGCTCTGGGAAACCTACCTTCCCCCGTTCAAAGCAGCATTAGACGCTGGAGCAGCTACTTTTATGAATTCATTCAACGATCTGAATGGCATACCAGCCACCGGCAGCCACTATTTACAGAGAGAAATCCTGAAAGGAAAATGGAAGTTCAACGGTTTTGTGGTCAGTGACTGGGGCTCTATTGGGGAAATGATACCGCATGGCTTTGTGGCCAGTGATTATGAGGCAGCGCAGGCAGCTATGCTGGCCGGCAGCGATATGGATATGGAAAGCAGGGCATATAAAAATCATTTAGCACAACTGGTAAAGGATAAAAAAGTACCCGTAGCAATAGTAGATGATGCGGTAAGAAGGGTGCTGCGCAAAAAATTTGAGCTGGGACTTTTTGATGATCCTTATCGCTTTAGCGATGCAGAACGGGAAAAGCAGGCGCTGAATAATCCCGGGCATGTAAAAGCTGCCAGGGAAATGGCGGCGAAAAGTATTGTGCTGTTAAAAAATGAAGGAAATATATTACCAATATCAGGGCAAACAAAAAAGATCGCTTTTATCGGCCCGCTGGTAAAAGAGGTAAAACAAAACCTCGGATTCTGGAGCATTGAGATGCCGGATGACAGCAGCTATATTGTATCACAATGGCAGGGCCTGAAGAATAAATTAGGTAATAATACAGAGCTGATCTATGCCCGTGGCTGTGGGATAGAAGACAGCAGCCGCGCCGGTTTTGCCGAAGCTGTCAGCGTGGCGCAGCAGGCTGATGTGGTGATCATGAGCATTGGCGAAAGGCGGGACATGAGCGGCGAAGCCAAAAGCCGCAGCAGCCTGCATATACCCGGCGTGCAGGAAGAGCTGGTAAAAGCCATACATGCTACCGGTAAGCCATTGGTGGTAATGATCAATGCAGGCAGGCCGTTGGTGTTTAACTGGATTGGGGATAATGTACCGGCTATACTATATACCTGGTGGCTGGGCAGTGAAGCAGGCAATGCTATTGCCGATGTATTATTTGGTGATTATAACCCCGCCGCCAAACTGCCTATGACATTTCCTTTAGCAGAAGGGCAGATCCCCATTTACTACAGTCATTTTAATACCGGCCGGCCGGCTAAGAATGACAATGACAAAAATTACCGGTCGGCATATATTGACCTGTCGTTGTACCCCAGGTATGAATTTGGCTATGGATTAAGCTATACCACTTTTTCTTACAGTGACCTGAGGCTGGCGAAGAAAAAAATTAAAAAAGAGGAAAAGCTCGAAGTAACGATGACTATAACCAATACCGGCAACCGCGCCGGTGAGGAAGTAGTGCAGCTTTACCTGCGCGACAGGGTGGGCAGCGTGGTGCGCCCGGTAAAAGAGCTGAAGGACTTTAAAAAAGTAATGCTGCAGCCGGGTGAATCAAAAACCCTTACATTCATTATTGACAAAGAAAAACGATCCTTCTACGATGATAAGCTCCGGTGGATCAGTGAGCCGGGCTGGTTTGATATCATGATCGGCGCCTCTTCCAGGGATATACGGTTGAAGGATGAGTTTGAAGTGGTGAGGTGACAGTTTAAGCTTTGCTGTTTTACAGTTTTTAGTTTTGAAATCCCGGATGAATTATTTCTTTTCTTCCCGCTGCTTCAGCAGTGCAGTTTTTTTTGGCTCCGGTACGTTTTT
>DAOLFO010000414.1:0-2497 GCA_035326305.1 Chitinophagaceae bacterium | reverse complement strand
GTACCGTGCGTGTTGCAGTAGAGCGGCAGCCTATCAGGTTAGTAGCTGTAAGTGTAATAGTATAGTCGCCGGACGCCTGGTAAGTAACGCTGCTGTTAGCATTATTAGCGGTTTGCCCGTTACCAAAATTCCATTGCCAGTTAGTCAGCGTATCGGCCACCGCCAGCGAAGCCATATAGGGCTCTGCCACATTCAGGCATATAGTATCCCTGCCGGTAATGACCGGCGACGGGGTGCGGTATACCAGCACCGTATCTGTATAGGAGCTGGTACAGTTGCTTTGTGTCGTTATGTTGAGTGTGACGGGATAGAGCCCCGGTTGCGTATAATTATGCACCGGCGCATCATCGGCAGATGTGCCGCCATCGCCAAATGTCCATAGCTGTGAAATGATGGGCTCATTCCTGGTGGTATAGTTGGTAAATGTTACATTACCATTGTCACAAAATGCATCCCTGTCCATACCAAACAGCGGGATAGCGCCCAATACCTCGATCCTTGTTGCACCATTCACCAGTATCTCACATCCGGAAACAGGATCACGCAGCACCAGGTACGGCCTGCTGAAGCTGGGCCTGGAATAAAAATGACTGAGTGTCGTATTGCCGCTTGAATCAGCCGTACCATCCCCGAAATAAAAGATAAAGGGAAAACCATCAGGGACTACCAGCTCAAAGTCTACATTCAGAGAGTTGCAGGCTGTTGTTACCGGACCATAATTTATCCTTATATCATCCGGGTCATGAACCGTAACGGATGACTGTGCAGAGTCCACACAGCCACCATTGCCAAATACATACAATTTAGGAGTAAAAGTGCCATATGCCCCATAGAAATATGAAGGGTTTTCCAGTGTGGAGCGGCCCCCATCTCCAAAGCTCCAGTAAAAACTGCTGTAATCACTGCCCTGGAAAGTAAAGCTGGTGCGCAACGGCGGGCAGATGGTAACCGTATCCCTGATGTCAAATGCCGCCTGCGGGCTCCTTATTTTTATATAAGCTGCTTTTGTCACCGAATCGCTGCAGCCGGCAATATCTGTTATTTTCAGCTTGACAGCATAATCCGCGTCACCGGCGGGATACGCGTGAAGCGGGTTGGCCTGTGTGGAGGTGGTACCATCGCCAAACTCCCACAAATAAGTCAGCCCCACCCCTACTGAAGTATCTGCAAACTGCAGCGGAGCCTGCGGGCAATAAAAAGTATCTGCACGGAAACCCACCTTTGGATCCGTTACCAGCAGGCTGAACGGCAACGTATAAGTATCCCGGCAGCCTGCCGCATCGGTTATTGTCATGCTTACATCAAACGTACCCTGGCTGGTATATATATGAGTAAACGGAGCTGCACTAAATGATTGAACAGTGCCATCTCCAAAATCAAAGGTCCAGTTAGTAATAGGTAAAGCAGACGTGGAAAGGTCGCGGAAGGTAGCCGTTTTGTTGAGACAGGCGCCTGCCATTACTGGCTCAAACTCCGCTGCCGGACCACCTACAGCAACCCTGGTTGGTGCAGAAATAGTAACGCACCCGTTCAAGTCTGTTATACGCAGCACCACATCGTAGTTGCCATTTGCAGCGAATGAATGGTTTAATACCCTGCCGCTTCCAATAGGCACGCCATTGGCCTCCCAGGCATAATCGGCTACATTGGCCGGGTTGCTGTTAATAGCTGTAAACGTAACAGGGTTATTGCGGCAGGCAGGGCCTGAACTCACCTGAAAATCTGCAGGCTCATTGCCAATAGTAATGCTCCTGCTAACCATATAATCACATAAACCGTTGGTAACAGTAAGCTGAACATTATAAGTACCCGGCGTGTAAGGTACAGGACCAGGGTTCTCATCAGTGGAAGTTTGCCCATTACCAAAATCCCAACTAAATGCCAGCGGGGCAATAGCCGGGTTAAAAAGGCTCCTGTTTGTAAAAGTAGCTTCCCGTACAGTACAGTCAAAAGCAAAATCAAAACGGGCTACGGGGGGCTGTACATATACATCCTGCTCAATAAACCGCACACAGCGGTTATTAGATACGCTGAGGCGGACTGTCAGCAGCCCGGTATCGGTAAAGACATGCGTTGGATTTTGAAGGCCGGAAGTGCCGCCATCTCCAAAATCCCAGTTCCATATCACTTCTGCACCCGGAGTAGTAGTTGAAGTATTGGTAAAGCTGATTACTTCATCTGCACATGCATTCGCCGGGGCAAAACTAAAAGCAGGTACCGGCGGCGTACCGGTTCGTATAGCGTCAGGCACGGTCACTGTTTTGGTGCAGCCGCTTACTGTAGTAATAGTAAGCGATACAGGATAAACCCCTGCAACAGTGTAGAGGTGCGGGGCAGGTTCTCTTCCGGTCACTATGGTGCCATCTCCAAGGTCCCAGGTATAGGTGGCCACTGTGTCCAGCGTAGTTATCACGGCCCTTGGCGTATAAGAAAAAGGTATACACCCCCCGGCAGGTACGTTAAGCCTTATCTCCGGCTCCTGTACACGTATGAATGC
>DAOLFO010000413.1:0-2502 GCA_035326305.1 Chitinophagaceae bacterium | reverse complement strand
GTCTCTTTCCGCTCTGAGGCTGTAAGTTCATTGTCTGTATAAAGTAAAAGCTGCTCTGTAAATGCGGGCATCTCCTGCTGAACAATGGTTTCATTTTTCAGCAACTCTTCTTTGGATGCAAAAAAGGTCTCTGCTTCCGGCTGCAATTTGGTTTGCAGCAGCAAGTCCAGCTCTTCCTGCAGGTCAGGGTGCAGGGCGGCAAAAGCCTCCACCCGGCGGCGCTCTGCTTCGTTCAGCTCATTATCCAGGTAGAGTATAAAAAACTCTTCGTAATTATGACGGTTGATGTTCATGGTATTTTCCGGGTTTTAAATGACATGCTCCACATTTACCAAATAATTTTTCAACTGTATCCTTGCCCTGTGCAGGTATACTTTTACCTGGCTTTCACTAAGGGCCATAATTTTTCCTATTTCATCATAGCTGTATCCTTCATAATCTTTTAGCAGCACCAGTGAGCGCTGTGTTTCGCTCAGGCGGGCCAGGGCTTCGTCCAGCACTTTTTTCAGGTTGCTCACGGGCTTGTCCTGCACCCGGGCATCTTCTGCAAACTCTTCCCGCAACTGTACCCTTTTCACCTTGCGGATATGGTCTATCATCTGGTGATAGGCCACCGTAAAGAGATAAGATTTGGAACGCTGTGCATCCACCTCATCGCGGTTGCGCCACATTTTCTCAAAAGCGGTCTGTACCACATCCCGCGCATCTTCCTCATGCCGTAAATTTTTGAGGATGAAGCGGTATACGTTATCCGCATAGTTTCTCACGCATTCGTTGTATTCCCTTTCAGTCATAAAACAGCCGGTATTCCTGCCGGCAGGTAAAATTAGCGCTACCTGCCCGGAATTTAAGTATGGTACGGTGTAAAAGCCGGAATGTTACACCTTATCCTGTATTTTTTTAACTAAAAAGAGGAGAAAAACTGGCTGGAGAGGTTTTCCCAGCCCAGGCCATCCCTGCCTGCGGGGCGGATATCATCAAGGCTTTCCTGGCAGGAGCAATCCTGCTTACCAGGTGCGGCTTTGGGGGAACGCAGCAGGCCTGCCGCCACCAGGGTAAGGGTGGTGAGTAAGCAAAATGATAAAAAAATAAGCCTGTTCTTCTTCATTGCTGCTGGTTTCTGCCGTGTTTGACGACCGGGGCAATTATTTTGTTACAGCAAAAATAAAACAGGCTGCCTGCCCCTCATAGCAAGCTTTGATGAGTTGTACAAAAATCCGTGTGAAATGCGGAAAGTGGCCGGTAAATGCAGGAATGCGCAACCGGTTTCCCGGCAGGGGGCAGCGGATGCGGGCTCCGTCGCAAAGTCAATATATTTGCACAAATAAGACGTATGAATCAGGCATTTACCGACCGGATAGCCAACGAGCTGGCAGAGATAGCAGCCGCCGGGCTTTATAAAAAAGAACGCATTATTGTAAGTCCGCAGGGAGCGGAAATAGAAGTGAATGGTAAAAAGGTGCTGAACTTTTGTGCCAATAACTATCTTGGCCTCTCCAGCCACCCCAAAGTGATAGAAGCGGCGCATAAAGCTATTGATTCACACGGGTATGGCATGAGCAGCGTACGCTTTATCTGCGGCACGCAGGATATACACAAAGAGCTGGAGCAGAAGATAGCCACCTTCCTGGGTACAGAAGATACCATATTATATGCTGCGGCCTTTGATGCCAATGGGGGAGTGTTTGAGCCTTTATTTAATGAGCAGGACGCTATCATTTCCGATGCGCTCAACCATGCCTCCATTATTGATGGGGTAAGGCTTTGCAAGGCACAGCGGTTCCGGTACGAACATAATAACATGGCCGACCTGGAAGAAAAGCTGAAAGAAGCGGCCGGATGCCGCAGCCGCATTATTGTTACAGATGGCTCCTTCAGCATGGATGGCACCATTGCCCAACTGGATAAAATAGTGGAGCTGGCGGAAAAATATGATGCCGTGGTGATGATTGATGAGTGCCACTCTTCCGGCTTCCTGGGCAAAACAGGCCGCGGCACGCATGAATACCGGGGTGTGATGGGCAAGATTGATATCATCACCGGTACCCTGGGCAAAGCCCTGGGTGGGGCATCCGGCGGCTTTACCTCCGGTAAAAAGGAAATCATTGAAATGCTGCGCCAAAAATCCAGGCCCTACCTGTTTAGCAATACCGTAGCGCCTTCCATTGTGGGGGCCAGCATTGCTGTGCTGGACATGCTGTCAGAAACCACAGAACTGAGGGATAAGCTGGAAAACAACACCCGTTACTTCCGCAGCAAAATGACGGAAGCGGGTTTTGATATCAGGCCTGGCGACCACCCCATTGTGCCCATCATGCTGTATGATGCGGTGCTGGCGCAAAACTTTGCCGCCCGCCTGCTGGATGAGGGCATTTATGTCATCGGGTTCTTTTTCCCGGTGGTGCCCAAAGGCCAGGCCCGCATACGGGTGCAGCTCAGCGCCGCCCACGACCAGGGGCACCTGGACAGGGCCATTGCCGCCTTCACCAAAATCGGGAAGGA
>DAOLFO010000412.1:0-2503 GCA_035326305.1 Chitinophagaceae bacterium | reverse complement strand
CCTGAAGCTGGAAGGAGGTAAACGGCTTTCCCAGTTCAACCAGGATAATCCCATCAACCCGCTCACTAATGCTGCGTATACTTTACTGGGTAAGAAGAACTATATGAAGCTCTATGAAAACTGGTTTGGCAGGATAGCCTATAATAACAAGCTGGAAAGCGGCCTGCGCCTGAACCTGTACGTCACTTTTGAAGATCGCATACCCGTACACAACACTACAGATTTTTCTTTCTTCAATAAAGATGCTGTCATCCTACCCAATCATCCTTATGAGCTGCCGCATATTGGTTTTTCACGCCACCAGGCGGCAGTGGCAGGCCTCACCCTTACGTGGCAACCGGGACAGCGGTATATAGAATTTCCCAACAGCAAAGTACCTGTTGGCTCCAATGCGCCTGTATTTGAACTGGAATATCACAAAGGGATAAAGGGACTGTTTGGCAGCGACATTGATTTTGATAAATGGAAATTCTCCATAGCTGATAACATGAACTTCAAAATGGGAGGGGAGTTCCGTTACCGCGCAGGTATTGGCGGCTTTCTCAACAGCGACAGCGTGGGCATACCCGATCTGCAGCATTTTAATGGCAACCAGACATTTTACAATATTAATTACCTCAACAGCTTCCAGATAGCACCGTATTACCGGTACAGCAATGCAGAGCCGTTTTATGTATTTGCCCATGCAGAACATCATTTTAACGGGCTGCTTACTAATAAGATTCCACTGTTTAACAAGCTAAAGTGGCACCTGGTGGCCGGGGCCAATACTTTTTATGTCAACAAAAGCAATTATTATGTGGAGGTATTTGCCGGCCTTGAGAATATCTTTAAGCTGCTCCGGGTAGATGTTATCAATGCTTACCAGCCGGGCATTGGCAACAGGATGGGAGTGCGGGTAGGTTTTGGCGGCATCATTGGGGGAAAGTTCCGTTTTCAGTAAGCGGCTGAGAGCGGTCAACGGTCAATGGACCACAGCCGGTACGCCGCTGTCCGTACATCTTATATCGCACATCGTACATCTTGCAAATCGGCAATCGAAGCGCCTGGCATCTTGCAGCTAACAGCTCATAGCCAATGGCTCAACACAAATCAGAAATCAGCACATCAGACATCGTCAATTGTAAATCCTATCTTTGCGCTGAAATTTGGTTCAGCCTGCAACTGACCAATCATTAGTAATTATCCGCCACAGCGGATTCAAATTTCAACACATGGCTTTACACAACCGTATTTCCCGGAGGGAACTGAAAGAGCGTATTAAAAACGACCCAACTCCCCGCACCACCATTTCTTTCTATTGTTATTTTAAAATAGCAGACCCGGCATCTTTCCGCAACCAGTTGTACAAGGATTTATCGCTGCTGGATGTGCTTGGCCGTATCTATGTGGCTGCAGAGGGCATCAATGCGCAAATCAGTGTGCCTTCGGTCAATATGGAACAGTTTAAGAATACCTTGTATGCCATACAGCCTCTCAGCGGGCTCCGGCTGAATATTGCTGTGGACGATGATGGCAAGTCATTTTATGTGCTGGATATTAAAGTACGGTCAAAAATTGTGGCTGATGGAATAGATGACCCGGCATTTGATATGGCAAACAAAGGGAAGTATGTGACAGCCGAAGATTTTAACCGCCTTACAAATGACCCGGATACGATAGTGATAGACATGCGCAATCACTATGAGTATGAAGTGGGCCATTTTGAAAAAGCCATAGAGGTGCCCAGCGATACCTTCCGGGAGCAGTTGCCCATGGCGGTGGAAATGATGCAGGGGCAAAAGGACAAAAATATCATCATGTACTGCACGGGCGGTATCCGCTGCGAAAAAGCCTCAGCCTACCTGCTGCACCAGGGCTTTCAGCATGTTTTTCACCTTGAAGGCGGCATTATACATTATACCAACCAGGTAAAGGAGAAAGGGCTGGCAAACAAATTTCATGGGAAGAACTTTGTATTTGATCAGCGCCTCGGTGAGCGTATTACTGAAGAGATTATTGCCAAATGCCACCAGTGCGGGCAGCCTGCCGATACGCATGTCAACTGTGTAAATGATGCCTGCCACCTGCTCTTTATCCAGTGCGATGAATGCCGGGAAAAATATGAGAATTGCTGCAGTACAGCCTGCCGCGATTTTATTCACCTGCCTGAAGATGAGCAGAAAAAGCTGCGTTCAGGTATTGATAAAGGCCGGAATGTATTCAATAAGTCTAAATCGAGGATCAGTGGTATGCAGAAGGGTGAGGGGTGAGGTTCAAAGTTCAAAGTTCAAGGTTTAAGGTTTAAGGTTCTGGGCCGGTGGTTATCATGCTATAAGCATCAAACAGCAAATCACAAGAAACGAATAAGTACTAAAAGCTATTAGCCGTGAGTCATTAGCTTTTAGTATATACCAGTAAGTGAAAATGGGAAACGCAGCAGTTACTTGGTGGTAGCCAGCAATCGTCAATCGGCAATCGAAGCGCCTGGCATCTTGCAGCTAACAGCTCATAGCTAATGGCT
>DAOLFO010000068.1:0-12627 GCA_035326305.1 Chitinophagaceae bacterium | reverse complement strand
CCAATAGAGTCTTTTGTAATCGGAATGTATTTGGTGCCGCTGGTGGTGCCGGATGTTTTGGCAAAATAGACCGGCCTGCCCTTCCAGAGCACATTATGCTTACCGGCCTTGATCTGGTCAATAAAAGGCCGCATCTGCTCATAATCGCGGATAGCCACCGCTTCTTTAAATTCCCCGTAGCTGTTTGCCTGGTCAAGCCCGGCCTGGCGGCCGAATTCGGTTTGACGGCCTGTTTTCAGGAGCGTTTTAAGGATTTTATCCTGATCCTGCAGGGCGGTATGCATTCCCCGCCTGATACCTTTATATATATATGATGCAAAGGGTTTCGCTAATATGGATTTGATTTTCAACTGGTAACATTTAAGCTATGAACAATAATCCATTTCCTGCCGGCTGTTTTCGCTGCCTTGTGCCGCTTATCTTTGCCTTACCGGGCAGGGCTATTTACAAAGATAAAGGATGGAGGCCCAAAGGGAGCCCTTTTACAGCATTTAAAACTTTGGTTTTCCGTTTGCCGGTTCATTTTTTCCCCTTACCTTTGCATCCCTAATTTTAGATGTATGATAGCTGTAATAAAAGTAGCCGGTCAGCAGTTCAAAGTAGCCAAAGACCAGACCTTATATGTACCTCACCTGGCCGGTAAAGCCGGAGATGCGGTAGAACTGGAAGTATTGCTGGCAGAAAAAGACGGCCAACTGTCTGTTGGTTCCGCAGTAAATGCCAAAGTACAGGCAGAGATAGTAGACCATGTAAAAGGTGATACCGTAATTGCCTACAAGCAAAAAAGGAGAAAAGGCTTTCACAAAAAGAAAGGCCATCGCACAGCTTACACTAAAATCAAAGTAACTGGCATTGCTTAACCTGGTTAGCTGACAGGCTGAAAAACTTCAGATAGCATCTGAACGGATCAGCTTAAACATAAAAACTAATAAACTAAAAAATCATGGCACATAAGAAAGGTGAAGGTAGTGTAAAGAATGGCCGCGACTCACAGAGCAAACGCCTTGGCGTAAAAATATTCGGTGGCCAGCCTGCTATTGCCGGAAATATCATCGTGCGCCAGCGTGGTACCGTATACCATCCTGGTAAAAATGTAGGCGTGGGAAAAGACTTTACACTCTTTGCGCTGAACGATGGTGTGGTTGAATTCCGTAAAGGAAAAAGCAACAAAACATTTGTTTCTGTTGTTCCGGCGGAAGCCTGATAACTCCCGCCCTCTTGCTTTTTTGTGGAAAAAAAATTTGGGCAGTATAAAAATATTATTATTTTTACTACTGATAACCCATTTTACTAAACATTAAATTCTACAAAAATGGCAACAAAAAAGAAAGCCGCTAAAAAAGCTGCTCCTAAGAAAGCTGCAAAAAAAGCTGCTCCTAAAAAAGCCGCTAAGAAAAAAGCTGCTCCTAAGAAGAAAGCTGCTAAAAAGAAAGCTGCTCCTAAGAAGAAAGCCGCTAAGAAAAAATAAGGTAACACTTATTGAAACGAATAACAGAAGTCTTCCCCCGGGAAGACTTTTTCATTTTACCCCATCGCACCTGTACTTCCAGCTGCCTTTATATTGCTCCTTTGCCTAATTTGCAGCATGATGGATAATGCCGCTATTGCCGATAATTTTTCGCTGCTTTCCAGGCTTATGGATATCCATGGCGAAAACCCCTTTAAGACCAAAACATATTCCATTGCTGCTTTCCATATCGAAAACCTGCCTGCGCCGCTAAAAGATACCCCGCGGGAGACCCTGCCCCGCCTGAAAGGGATGGGTGAAAGCGTGCTGGCTAAAGTGCTGGAAATGCTGGACACCGGCCGGCTCTCCATCCTGGATGAGTATATCCGCAATACACCGGCTGGTGTGCTGGAGATGCTGAACATAAAAGGGATTGGCCCAAAAAAGATACATACCATCTGGAAGGAGATGGAAATTGAATCAATAGGCGAACTGCTGTACGCCTGCAATGAAAACAGGCTTACCTTATTCAAAGGGTTCGGCGCCAAAACTCAGCAGAATGTACAGGAAGCCATCGAATTTTATTTGCAAAACCAGGGAAGTTTTCTCTTTGCACAGGTAGATGAAATTTTTCCGCAGATTGAAGCTTACCTGCAAAAAATGTTCCCGGGCAAAGTATTTGTTACCGGCGCTTACCGCCGCCAGGAAAATACACTGGATGAGCTGGAGTTTGTAATAGCCGGAGAAAATGAGCAGGTAAAACCAAAATTCCAGACAGCACAGCCACCTGAGCTGCTGGAAGAAACACCGGACAGCCTTTTTTATAAATTAAAAAACGGGCTGAAGCTGCGCCTTTACACAGGTACGGAAAAGCCGGCACTGCGCCTGTTGAATACCACCGGGCCTGCCGCTTTCACGGCCGCCTTCAGCTCGCGGTTTCCATCCGTTATCAACGGAGAAGGAACAGAAGAGCAACTCCTTTTTACCAGCAACAAGCTGGCGTATATACCCCCTTACCTGCGTGATGATGTGTCAGTGATTGAAAAAGCGCTAACAGGCTCCCTCCCCGATGTGATACAGCCCGGAGATATTAAAGGGATCATACACAGCCACAGTAACTGGAGCGACGGCGCCAGCACTATCGAAGAAATGGCGGAAGAATGTATCAGGCAGGGGCTGGAGTACCTTGTTATTTCCGACCATTCCAAAACCGCCGTATATGCAAAAGGACTGAATGAGGAGAGAATAAAAGAGCAGCACCGCTATATTGATGAACTGAGCCAGAAACTGGCCCCTTTCCGTATTTTCAAAAGCATTGAATCGGATATTTTAACCGATGGCAGCCTTGACTATACAAATGATGTGCTTGCCAGCTTTGACCTTGTTATTGCATCCGTACACAGCACATTAAAAATGACGGAAGAAAGAGCTATGGAGCGGCTGACAAAAGCTATTACGAATCCCTATACCACCATACTCGGCCACATGACCGGCCGCCTGCTGCTGAGCCGCAAAGGTTACCCGCTTGATCATCACAAGATCATTGATCTCTGCGCCCAAAACCAGGTAGTGATTGAAATCAATGCGCACCCGCGCCGGCTGGATATGGACTGGAGCTGGATTCCCTATGCGCTCAGTAAAAATGTGATGCTGTCTGTAAACCCAGATGCGCACAACCCTGAGGGGTTTAATGATGTGAAGTATGGCGTACTGTCTGCACAAAAAGGCGGGCTGGTAAAAACTGCCAACCTGAGCAGTTTTCCGCTCGCAGACTTTGAAGCCTTTATTCTGCAGCGGAAAAAAGATAAAGGGATATAACAGCTATACTAATGCTACTCCGCCAGCGGCAGCTCTACATGAAAAGTAGTGCCCCTGCCCGCCTGCGTTTCAAACCATATACGGCCCTGTGCCTGCTCCACTATCCCTTTGCACATAGCCAGCCCCAGCCCGGTACCGGAAGATTTGGTGGTGAAGTTGGGCACAAATATGCGGGATTTCATTTCATCAGGTATACCCTCCCCGTTATCGCTTACGCTGATACGCACCACACCGTTGTCCAGCATCATTTCGTTCACATTTATGTGGCATTCTTTTCCATCACAGGCTTCCACCGCATTTGCAAAAAGATTGGTAAAGAGCCGGTTCATTTGTGTTTTATCCGCCATCACCTGCAGCTTATAAGGCAATGCCCGGTGGGTGATCCTCACATTAGGGTTAGTTTGATACAGCTCCAGCAGGGAACCCAACACTTCATGAAGATCAAAAAGTTCAGCGCTGGCATAGCCAATATTGGCAAACTGGGAGAAGTCGGCTGCTATTTTGGAAAGATGATCTATTTGCTCAATCAATGTGCCGGCTACATTGGCAGACAGCTCTTTTACATTGGGCTGGTTGCTGTCAATAGCTTTCTGCAGGTATTGCATGCTCAGCTTCATAGGCGTTAGCGGGTTCTTGATTTCATGGGCCACCTGCCTTGCCATTTCCCGCCAGGCGCCTTCCCGTTCAGTTTTGGCAAGCGCATCCGCACTTTCCTCCAGCTTGCCCACCATTTTGTTATACTCTTTTACCAGGTCGCCTATTTCATCATCACGGTTCCATACGATGGCTTCATTCATTTTACCCAGGTTTACCTGCTGCATTTTATCGCTGATCACAGAGAAGGAGCGGGTAATACGGTTGGTGATGACCAGGGCAATGAGGCCGGCCACCAGCAGGATAAAAGCATTCAGGTTGATGACCGTCACGATAAAATTGGATATCTCCTGGTTCAGCTCCGGCTGTGAAGCAAAATAAGGAATGCTCAGGTAGGCATAGGCATTACCATCCTTATCCCTCACCGGTGCATATACGCTCATATAATCCAGGTCGGCCAGCTTTTCCTGCTGCACATGCTCCACCAACTTCAGGCGGTGCAGATAATAATACGCCACAGGGTTTATTTTTTCACTCAGCACTCCTTTAGCATACACATTGGGGTCGGATGATACTTTCAAATCCCCCGACAGGTCATAGATATTTACGTCCACTCCGTGTATATCCGATACTTCATTTGCCAGCGCCTGCAGGTTGCTTTCGGTAAGCATGTCATAAGAAGTCGACAGCCTTTCCTGCAATCCTCCCTCTCCCATTCGCTTTTCCATTTCCTTTACCATGATGCGCACGGTACGGCTCAGCTTGTCGCTGTTGGTACGGTTATACCTGTTCTCAAAAAAATTAATAGTGGCAATGCCGATGATAATGAAGGAAAATATGCTGATGAATATAATGGTGCTGTGTACCTGGTTACGGATATTAAAATGAAAAAAACGCAGGAATGCATCCCAGTCAAATAAAGCCTTAATGAGCAGGGACAATACCTGCACCACAAAAACAAGAAAAAGGAAAGAGCAAAAAATGTAGGAAAACAGGGTAATGGACTCTATCAGGGTATCCTGCTTGCGGGCCATGATCACCACCCGTTTATTGCTGGCCCTGTACCAAACTTCGTCATACCCGCCGTTTTCTTTTCGTTCAAATTCATTGTAGATTTTATCCACCGGCTCGGTAAGCCTCGTAGGAAAAGGATATTTATTTGATACTGCTATCAGCTTGCCCTGGCTATATACTGCATAAGAGTAAATAGGCGAATTTTCAGGAGAGTTAGCATTATGCTGGTTGAAAAATTCAGGGAAAAGGCCATCATTGCTATACTTTCTCGGGTTGGAAATGATAAAAAAATAGCCCAGTGTACTATTGATCGAATCTGTCACCACCCGCTGCGTGATGTACGCAAACTTATCGAAGGATGTTTCATAAAAATAAAGGTCGGGTACAGAAGTAGGATGCGCCTGCGTGGTGACAATATTATTGAGCGCCGCAAAACTGGCCCCGTCATCATTATACAAAGGCCTGCCTGCTGCATCATAAATGTATAACCGTGTATCATACTTGTTGAGGTACCCGCTGTAGTTGCTGGATACGATGCTGTCCCGCAACTGCAGGTTGCCGATGCTGTCCCGGAACCGGTAAAAATTATCTTCCAGGAAATCATTATCCAGATAGCGCAGCGCAATGCTCATTGTCCGTTCACTCGACGGGTCTGTTTGCTCCGCCAGCTTGCCGGCATAGAAACGTCGCTGCTTCAGCTCCGCCTGCTTATTTTCTATGAGCATGATAGCAGCGATGGAAACCGAAAAAATAAATATCCAGAATAATACCCCGGCTATATTGATACGGATACGTGTCAGGATAGTTTCTTCACGGTTCATCAGCCCTGTATACACCAGCAGCCATGCCAGCACAGGGATATAGAAAAGCACGGCCGGATCACCGGAGCGGATAGTGAGGAAGGCCAGGCCGGAAAAAGCAATGGCAAAATACACCCACCAAACATTGCCGCTGAAAAGAGGAAAAATGATCCGGAAAAGGATTTGTGTAAAATAATAATAAGAAAGTGACAGCGCTGCCAGCACAAAAAAGCCCACAACGGTATACCTGTTCAGGCTGAAAAAATTAGTAACGTCAAAAGATATTTTAGAGTCAGCTACAATGCTGCGGATAACAGAAGAAAGGATAAAGGTGGAATAGATAAGCAGGCAAAGCGCCAGTATGCCACTGACCCATCTCATCCATGAGGGCAGCCGTCCCGGCAAATCTTTGATCACGTTGATCTTGTACCAGGTAAAAAGCACAAACCAGCAAAAGAATACGGCATTGATGAGCAGGTCGCCTAAAGATCGCTGTATGATATTGGAACCATAGATAGTGGGATCGAAGAGCTCAAACTGCCGCAGGTTAAGCAATCCCGGAAACAGGTAAATAAGAACACGGATGGCCAGCAGGCTGGCACCCAGGAAAACCACACCTTTCCATTTCCTGCGGCGAGCCAGCGTTTCCGCCATCATATGAATAAACAAAAGCCCCAGCAGCAAGCCTCCCAGGCGAAGCAATATGGTAAGGCGGCTGTCGCCGGCAATGTACCCTGCTGCCGGCCTGTCAAGATAATAAATCGTTTTTCCGCTCAACGCCTTTACCGGAAAATCAGTGGGGCTCATGCTGAGCGCCACCCGCTCATCGGGCAGCCGGCTGTACACAAACCGCTCCGGCAGGTTTTGTGTTTCAAAAAAAAAGGCCGACCGTACCGGCACCAGGGCGTATGCCACCACTGTATGTTCCCCGGCAGATATGGCTTTTTTCTGCACCAGGTAATGCCCGTTTTCGAGGTGCATCAGTTCTTCCATATCCCCGGCTGCAAATGTTTTTGCCGGGGGCAGTATCAACTGGCTGCTCCAAAACCGCAGGGAAAGATTGCCAGCGCTGCTGACGGTATATAAAAAAGTGCCATAGGGTTTTTCCGCCAGGCGCAGCAACTCCTTTTCGGATTCCCGCCCTTCTATCAGGCGTTTTACCAGGGCCGTGTCCTGTAAAAAAGAAACAAAGTCACGCTGCTGGCGGTGCAGGTAGCTTTCGGCATCCCTTACTTCATCAGACAGGGCAGACCGGTTATTGTAAAACTGGTTGACAATAAAAGAAAGGACAAAAAGCAAAACAGCAACAGCAAGCAGCAATGTCCCCAGCAGGAATTTATTTTTCAGCACCGGTTTCAACTATCTTTTTGTCTTTTTATGCTGTTCCAAATGGCATCCATTTCCTCCAGGCTCATGTCCTGTATGCTTTTGCCTGCCTGCAGCGCTACCTGTTCCATTTGAGTAAAGCGGTGGATAAATTTTTTATTGGTCTTTTCGAGGGCAGCTTCGGCATCAATCTGCAAAAACCGTGCATAATTAATCAAAGAAAAAACAAGGTCGCCAAACTCCTCCTCCATTTTCTCCTGTACCTGCAGCGAAATGGCCTCCTTCAGCTCTGCCTCTTCCTCCTTTACCTTTTCCCATACCTGCTCTTTATTGTCCCATTCAAAGCCTACCTTTTTTGCCTTTTCCTGCAGCGTGATTGCTTTAAGCATAGGGGGCATAGAGGCGGGCACACCGCTGAGTACAGATGCCTTGCCTTCCTTCAGCTTCAGCTTTTCCCAGTTCCTTTTCACATCTTCTTCGTTTTCCACCTTTACATCTCCATAGATATGCGGGTGCCTTGCCACCAGCTTATCCGCTATGCCTGTCATTACTTCCTCAAGTGTAAAGGCTCCCTGCTCCGCTGCAATGCGGGAGTAAAAGAGGATATGGAGCATCAGGTCTCCCAATTCTTCCTTTATCCCCTTCCAGTCATTGCCGGTGATGGCATCAGCCAGCTCATAAGTTTCCTCCAGTGTCATCGGGCGCAGGCTGTGGATGGTTTGCTTCCTGTCCCAGGGGCATTGCTCCCTCAGTTCATCCATAATTTGCTTTAAGCGTAAAAAAGCCTTTGCTGCCAGATCGTCTGTCATAATATTATGCTTGATAAATGGAATAGCTCAGAAAAGCTGCAAACAGGAGAGCCAGTGTCAGGATGCAAATAAGATTAAACAGGATAAACTTCAGTATCGTTTTGGCCCAGCCCTGCCGGTAAAAATTCTTCATTGCCCTCAGCGCATAGTATACCCCGTACAGCAGCAGGGCAGCCTGTATATAATTCAGCCAGTATGCTTCCCAGTTTACTTTCACTTTCTGTAAAACAAAATACAGCAGCATCAGCAGGAAGGTGAAAATATAAAGATGCACCAGGAAGAGCCCGTGATCGGCATAATACAACTGCTTTCTCCGGCGTATATACAGCAGGTACAGGAAAAGCGCATACAAGGGCAGGGAAACAAAGAGCAGGTAAGGGAAAGTATGCAAAAACTTATCTGCCAGGTGAGCCATCAGTTCATCGTTCCGGCCTTTATAGCGGACATTCAGCTCCACTACCTTGCGGGTGAGTGCCCGTTCCAGCCAGTTATCCCTCTTCCCTGCGGGCAGGCTGGCCTGCACCGAGTCATACTCCTGCACCGACTGGTACCTGTTGGCAGAAGAGGAAGTTGAATAACGAACCTTACGTTTTACTGTATCAGCCTCCGGGACAGGGGCATTCGAAAAAAATGAAAAAACACTTTGCACATTGGCCGAGTCAGCGGCTGTTTTTGCCCTTGCCATGGCGCTGTCTTTTGCTGCTGCTGCATCAAACCTGTCTGCAATCGCAGCATTATTGCCGGTAAATAATTTTTTAGCCGGAAAAAGAGAAAAAATAATAAGAAAGAAAATAGCCGATGTAAACACATACATACGTACCGGGTTCAGGTACCGGTTGCGCCTGCCGGCCACATACTCTTAAGAAAGAAAACCGGGCTTGCGGAACAATATACCCATGGTGGTAAAGAACTTGCCGTCGAAATGAGTAATGTCATTAAAGAAATGCGTGACCATTCCCCAGAAGCTCTCTTTGGGCACTACGTTTTCCTGTCCGCACACATGGCAATACTTTCCGTGTACAATGGTTCCGCAATTCAGGCAGTCTTTTTCCTTTCTTTCCGGGCGATGCGACATGTAAAATTTTCCTTAAAAATAAGTACAAATACCAGAAACCACCCGGAAGGCTAAAAACCGGGTATGCCCCGCCCCGGTTATTCCTGTGAAATAAATACGGCTTGCCGCCGTTAGTGTACCTTTGAGCCGATTTACAAAAGACCCATAAACCGGATGAAAAAATCACTTTTTGCTATCCTTGCTGTACTGCCTGTTGCTGCCGCTGCCCAGTTTTTTTACAGTGACATTATTGGTACCGCGCAGCTAAACGACAGGATTAAAATTTATACAGCCAATAAAGTAACCGCTATTACCGCTACCGGCTATGATGCCCGCGGCAACCGCTCTCCCGACTTTAATGAGATGCAGGAAATAGATGAAAAAAACAGGGTATTGAAAGCAGCCACCCGCAACGGGCAAACCATCAGCAGGCAATACTATTATTTCGATGACCGGCAGCGGGTAATACGGATAGTGGATTCGGCCACGCTGCAAAGCACCAGCGAGTACAGGTATGAGGATGACCGGCTCATAAGCATCAGCACCATCACCCGGGACCCGGCCAGCGATTTTTCGAAAGAAGAAGTGCGTAGCTGGCTGTATGAAAACGGCCGCCCGGCAAAAATGTGGCGGGTGCTTAATAAAGTTGACTCAACCGAATACCGCTTCCTGGCTGATGAGAAAGGGAATATTGCTACTGAGCAACTGATAAGAAGGGGTGCTGTGGCTGATGAAATCTTTTACTATTACAATGACATGAACCTGCTGACCGATGTGGTACGGTACGATAAGAAAGTAAAGCAGCTCATGCCCGATTTTATGTTTGAGTATGATGAAGCAGGCAGGCTGCTGCAAAAAACAACCATTCTTTCCACTGCAGCAAGAGAATACCTTATCTGGCGGTATGTGCTTAACGAAAAAGGGCTAAAAACAAAAGAAGCTCTTTTTAACAAGCAAAAAGAGCTGAACGGAAGGATAGATTATGCATATACATTCCGGCCTTAAGCCAGCCGGTGCTATAGTTCCGTTTTCCTTTCTGCCACCTTCACGCTGCGGCAGCTAATGATGCTCTGGATATATAATATCAAACCGAGACCGAGCAGCAGGTGAACAAACATACCGGCCCCCCATACAAAAAAGGCCAGTGCCCATGCTAATGCCAGCAGCAGTGCTGAAACGAGTAATACCTTTCTCATACATCTTTCCTTTTATATACCCGGTATAGAAATAATTATGCCAGTTGACAGGCACAGCTATGGAATAATAACCGGCAACTTTTAATTCACACAAAATCAACGTACCAAACACGATACAGGTTTTCTGGTACGGTTTTTTAATCAGTTTACAGGTAAGTAAACCGGAAGATGATTCCGGCACATTAAAATTTGTCAATTATGCAAATCAATTCAGAAACCTCCAGCATGAAAACACTTACATCCTGTACCAATAAGCTGGTGCTTGATGGATATACGGAAGATTTTAAAATTGAAAAAGGCCGGCTGACAGGCTTGCGCAATGAAAAAAAATACCGCCCGGAAGATGTATTAGTAGCAAATTTTTTCAGGTTTGAAGGCGCCAGTGACCCCGGTGACAATTCCATTTTATATGCCATCGAAACAAATGACGGCACCAAAGGCCTGCTCACGGATGCTTACGGACCGTATGCTGATGAAAATGTTTCCCGTTTTATGGATGAAGTGAAAGAGATGTATAAGAAAACGGAAAAATAGGCCCCGTTCCATTCAATCCTGTCCATAAAAAAACCGGCTCCATCCAGCCGGCTTTTTTATACATTTTACTTTTCCCTTTGCTAACTCTTGAAAGAACGCCCGAAAATGAGCGACAAAAGGAATAATACAATAAAAATGAAAAAAAGGATTTTAGCAATAGAAGCGGCTCCGGCAGCGATACCGCCAAATCCGAATATAGCCGCCACTATAGCAATGATAAGAAAGGTAACTGTCCAGCGTAACATAAGCTAAAAATTTTCCGGTGAAAAAAATTGGTTTCGCAAACAGCTTTCAGGCAATAGATATGTCTTCTGCAGGATGCCGGAACGGCGCTGCCGTAAAGCAGCCAACTATCCTATGAAAAATCCGTGCCGTAAATGTCCGCCATAGCCTGACCGGCCTGCACCCTCCTATTGCGAAGCCATAAGCTTTTCCAGCACGTAGTACGTAATGGGGCAAAAGCTGGCATTCTTGAGGGTAAGCTGGGGCCTCTTGAGCAATACATCTTCATCCGTATAGGGAAACCGGCGGCAATCAGAAGGGCGCTCATCGTAGATACGGCAGGTATTGTCTTCGTTAAGGAACGGGCAGGGTACAGACTGTACCACAAAATCCCCTTCCTCATCCACCCGCAGGTAGGTGCTGATAAACACACTCTCCTTCATGCCGAGGTGCCGGGCAATCCGCTTTACATCCGGTGTTTTAAAGCGGGGGGAATAGTTTTTACAGCAGCGGGCGCATTGCAGGCAATCCACTTTTTGAAACGCCTCCTCATGATAATCAGGCAACTGCCTCAAAACCTTGTTTTTATCTGCCCGCTGCAAAAACTGCCGGTACAGCTTTTTCCGGTCTGCTGACTTTTTTTCCCAGTTATGCAGTAAATCGCTGGCCATAGTGCAAAGTAACAACCTGTTTTCCACAGTCCTGTACAATCCTTTTTTTGTGCCTTCACTATCCTAACTTTGCAGCGCTCAAAAGGTGCCTGCCGTAAGGCCGCTATCGTCCATACCTGCGGCACCTCGCTATTTTAAACAGTACAAAAAGCACAGCACAGTCACATGAATATTTTTGAACAACAGGCAGGCGAATTTGCTACCCGCCATATCGGCCCGGATGAAAACGAAACCCGCTCCATGCTGGAAACAACAGGAATTGACAGCCTTGATGAGCTGATTGATAAAACCGTACCCGGCAATATCCGTATGCAGGACCCGCTGCCCCTGCCGCCTGCCATGAGCGAACATGAATACCTGAGGCATATCAAAGACATTTCGCTGCGCAATAAAATCTATACAAACTATATCGGGCAGGGCTACTATGATACCATTACGCCTTCCGTTATTCTCCGCAATGTTTTTGAAAACCCGGGATGGTATACCCAATACACACCTTACCAGGCCGAAATATCGCAGGGGCGCCTGGAAAGCCTGCTCAACTTCCAGACCATGGTAAGCGACCTGGCTGCGCTGCCTATTGCCAATGCTTCGTTGCTGGATGAAGCCACAGCGGCAGCAGAAGCAATGACCATGTTTTTTAATACGCTTAATAAGCAGAAGCATATTGACCGCCCCCGTTTCTTTGTAGACAGGGAAATTTTTCCGCAAACAAAGGACGTGCTGTACACCAGGGCTGCACCCATAGGTATAGAGATAGTGGAAGGTGATTATAAAAATGCGCTGCTTGACCCTACTTATTTTGGCGCCATTGTGCAATATCCTAATGACAAAGGGGCGATAGAAGATTACCGCGGCTTTATTGCCAATGTGCATAATGTGGGCGCTTATGTAGCAATGGCTACCGACCTGCTGGCTCTTACATTGCTTACCGCACCGGGCGAGCTTGGTGCCGATGTAGCTGTGGGGTCTGCCCAGCGCTTCGGTGTACCGTTGGGATATGGTGGCCCCCATGCTGCTTTTTTTGCGGCGAAAGATGAATTCAAACGCAGCATACCCGGCCGTATCATTGGTGTGAGCATTGATGCGCAGGGCAACCGGGCATTACGCATGGCGCTGCAGACAAGGGAACAGCATATCAA